>CANKBT010000044.1 GCA_947479995.1 Frankiaceae bacterium
GTACGCCGCCGGCCACGTGCCGGGCGCGGTGTCGATGCCGTGGCGCGACATCACCGGCGAGGGCCTCGACCCCGCGGCGACGTACGTGACCTACTGCTGGAGCGAGTCGTGCAACGCCGGCGACCGCGGCGCGCTGGCGCTCGCGCGGCTCGGCCTGCGCGTCAAGCTCATGCTGGGCGGCGTCGCCGGCTGGGAGCGCGAGGGGCTGTCACTCCAGCGCTGAGGCGCGCACCCGGTAGCGGTAGCCGTGCGCGCGCACCATGCCGAGCGACGCGTAGAGCCGCACGGCGGGGCTCGCGCTCAGCACCTGCAGGTACGCCGTGCGGCCGGGGTCGCCCTGCGCGGCGGCGCGCAGCAGGGCGGTGGCGTGCCCGCGCCCGCGGTGCCCGGGCAGCGTCGCGACGCTGAAGACGCCGACGTGCCGCTCGCTGTCGACGGCGAGGGCGACCGCCGCGCCGGGCACCTGCAGGAAGCGCGCCCGGCCGCCGAGGCGGGCGTAGACCTCGCGCTCGGTGGCGGCGTCGTCGTCGCGCTGCTCGACCGCGGCGTGCACCGCGCGCCAGCCGTCGTCGAGGCCCTCGACGACCCCGGGCGCCGGGCCGGCGAGCGCCCCGCACGGCGCGGTCATGACGTCGGAGTCGAGGTCGGCCGCCCAGCCGCGCGCGGCGAGCGCCGCGTCGAGCCGCGGCTGCCGGTCGGTCACCTGCACCGCCAGCGGCTGGTCGTGCTGCCGGGCCCACCGCTGCGCGGCGTCCAGGGCGTCGTCGAGGCCGTCCGCGCCGGCGCGCGGGTCGAGCGGCCGGGCCGACGTCGAGCGGCGGCGGTGCACGCCCGGCGTCGCGCGCAGCCGCCAGCCGGCCACGTCGCGCACGACCGCGGGCGGCCAGTCGGCCTCCTGCCGCGCGACCAGCGCGGCGTGGTCGCGGTCGTCGGACGCCTCGGGGTGCCGCACACTGGGAGGGTGCCGGAGGGGGACAGCGTCTGGAAGGCGGCGCGCCGCATGGCGGACGCGCTCGTCGGCCGCACCGTCGTGCGCAGCGACTTCCGCGTGCCGCAGCTGGCCACCGCCGACCTGTCCGGCCGCGAGGTGCTGTCGTTCGACTCGTACGGCAAGCACATGCTCACCCGCTTCAGCGGCACCGACGGGCGGGGCGGCCTGACCCTGCACACGCACTTCCTCATGGACGGCGCGTGGCAGGTCGTCGGCCCGGGCAAGCGGCTGCCGCGCAGCTTCGACGAGGAGGTGCGGCTCGTCCTCGAGACCGACGGGCCGACGGCGTACGCGCTGCGCATGCCGGTGCTGGAGCTGCTCGAGACCGCGCGCGAGCACGAGCACCTCGGCCACCTCGGCCCCGACGTGCTCGGCGAGGCCTTCGACGAGGCCGAGGCGCTGCGCCGGCTCGCGCAGGACCCGGAGCGACCGCTCGTCGAGGCGCTGCTGGACCAGAAGAACCTCGCCGGCATCGGCAACCTGTGGGCGGTCGAGACCTGCTACCTGCGCGGGCACGCGCCGTGGACGCCCGTGCGCGACGTCGACCTCGCGGCGGCCGTGCGGCTCGCGAAGCGGATGATGACGCACTCGCTCACCCACCCCGGCCAGGTCACGACCGGCGACACCCGGCGCGGGCAGACGCACTGGGTGTACGGCCGCGCGGAGCGTCCCTGCCGGCGCTGCGGCACGCCCGTGCAGTTCCGCGACGCCGGCCCCGGCCCGTACGAGCGCGAGACCTGGTGGTGCCCGCGCTGCCAGCCCGGGCCCTCCCCGTCGCTCGCCGAGCGGCCGACGCGGCCGGGCCTGCGCCGCGGCGTCAACGAGGAGTCCTTCGGCTCGCGCACCAGGCGGCTGTCGGGCCGGCCGGGCTACGCGCGGTGACGCCGCGCGAGGGGCAGGTCGTGACCGTCTTCCGCAACCGCCTGCGGGGCGACGCGCAGCCGGCGTACGCCGAGGAGCTCGAGGTGGTCGTCGCGCTCGCCCGCGCGCTGCCCGGCTTCGTCGAGACCAAGACCTTCACGGCCGACGACGGCGAGCGCTGCACCGTCGTCACCTTCGCCGACGAGGCGTCGCACGCGACGTGGCGCGCGCACCCGCGGCACCGGCAGGCGCAGCGCCGCGCCGCCGAGTTCTACGACGCCTGGTCGATCGCCGTCGGCACGACGACGTACGCCGCGGCCGGCCCCCGTGCCTGAGGGCGACACCGTCTGGCTGTCGGCGCAGCGCATGCACGAGGCGCTCGCCGGCCGCGTGCTCACGCGCACCGACTTCCGGGTGCCGCAGCTGGCGACCACCGACCTGTCGGGGCGCGTCGTGCTCGAGGTCGTGCCGCGCGGCAAGCACATGCTCACCCGCGTCGAGGGCGGCCTCACCCTGCACACGCACTTCCGCATGGACGGCACCTGGCACCTCTACGCCCCCGGCGACCGCTGGACCGGCGGGGCCGACTGGCAGGTGCGCGTCGTGCTCGAGAACGAGGCCTGGCACGCGGTCGGCTACCGCCTGCCGGTCGTCGAGCTGCTCGCGACCGGCGACGAGCACACCGTCGTCGGCCACCTCGGGCCGGACGTGCTCGACGAGGCGTTCGACCTCGACCGGGCGGTGGCGAACCTGGCGGCCGACCCCGACCGCGAGGTCGGGATGGCGCTGCTCGACCAGCGCGTGCTGGCCGGGCTCGGCAACCTCTACCGCTGCGAGGTGCTGTTCCTGCGCGGGCTCACGCCCTGGACCCGCGTCGGCGACGTGACGGACCTGCCGGGCCTGGTGCGCACCGCGCGCCGGCTCATGCGGGCCAACCGAGGGCACTGGGAGCAGACGACCACCGGCTCGCTGCGGCGCGGCGAGGACCACTGGGTGTTCGAGCGCACCGGCCGGCCGTGCCGGCGCTGCGGCACGCGCGTGCAGGTCGCCGAGCAGGGCGAGGCGCCCTACCAGCGCCTCACCTACTGGTGCCCCCGCGACCAGCTCGGGCCGGCCCCCGCGCACGCGCCGCCCCGGGCCCCGCGGCCGCTGGGGCGCACCCGCTACACCCCCTGACCCGGCGCGCCACCTCCCGGCCACCGGCCGGTCACCTGGCTGGTCCAGCGTCGGCGCATGACGCGCACCCGCACCCTCGCCCTGCTCACCGCCGGCCTGTCCTGCGCCGCCCCGCTCGCCGTCGCGCCGTCGACCGCGGCCGCCGCCCCGCCGGCGGTGCGCCTCGTGCCGGTGCTCACCGTCGACACGGTCGGCGCCGAGATCGTCGCCTTCGACAGCGCGACGAAGCGCACGTTCGTCACGCAGGCCGACCCGGCGACCCTGCGCGTCTACGACGCCCGCGGCCGCCTCGTCCGCGCGATGCCCTTCGCGGCGTACGGCAGCGAGCTCACGAGCGTCGACGCCCGCGACGGGGTCGTCGTGGCCGTCGTCAAGGCCGCCGTCGCCGGGCAGCCCGGCACGCTCGTCGTGCTCGACGCGCGCACGCTCGCCGTGCTGCGCTCCGCGACCGTCGGCGCCGGCCCCGACGCGGTGACCATCACGCCGGACGGCCGCCGCGCCGTCGTCGCCGACGAGGGCGAGCCGGTCGGCGGCTACTGCGCCGGCGGCGTCGACCCCGAGGGCAGCGTCTCGGTCGTCGACCTCGCGACCGGCACCTCGCGCCAGGCGCGCTTCGGCGGCGTGCCGCTGCCCGCCGGCGTGCGCGTCTACGGCCCGGGCGCCACGCCCGCGCAGGACCTCGAGCCGGAGTACGTCTCGGTCTCCCCCGACTCGCGCACCGCCGTCGTCACGCTGCAGGAGAACAACGCGCTGGCGCTCGTCGACCTGGCCACCGCCCGCGTGACCGGCGTGGTCGCCGCCGGCTACCAGGACCACTCCCGTGTCGCCCTCGACCCCAGCGACCGCGACGGCACCGCCGGCGCCCTCGCGACCTACCCGGGCCTGCGCGGCATGCGCCAGCCCGACCAGGTCGCCGCCTTCAGCGCCGGCGGTCAGCTCTACGCCGTCGAGGCCGGCGAGGGCGACGCGCGCGAGTACGACTGCTTCGACGAGCAGACCCGCGTCGGCGGCACCGGCCCGCTCGCCCGCCTGCGCACCACCACCGCCCCGCCGACCGCTGGTGCCACCTACGCGTACGGCTCGCGCAGCTTCGCCATCCGCGACAGCCGCGGCCGCGTCGTGTTCGACAGCGGCGACCAGCTCGAGCGCCTCACGCTCGCGGAGTTCCCCGAGCTGTTCAACGCCAGCGAGGGCAGCGCGCCCGACAGCCGCAGCGACGACAAGGGCCCCGAGCCCGAGGGCCTGACCGTCGGGCAGGCCTACGGCCGCACGTACGCCTTCATCGGCCTCGAGCGCGGCCCGGGCGCGGTCGTCGTCGCCGACGTGACCGAGCCCCGCGCGACGACCGTCGTCGACCTCGCACGCGTCGAGGGCGACGTGGCGCCGGAGGGGCTGGAGTTCGTGCCCGCCGCCGCCTCGCCGACCGGCGTGCCCCTGGTCATCGTCGCCAACGAGGTCAGCGGCACCACGACGGCGTACGAGCTGCGCCGGGGCTGATCCCCGCGCCGCGCCCTGCTGGGCTAGGCGGTGCCGGCGTCCTTCGCGGCGTCCGGCGCCGCCGTGCCCTTGTCGAGCGAGGGCGCGGCCTCGGCGGGCGGCGTCGACAGCTGGTTGCCGGCCATGCTGGCGCGGATCTGGTCGAGGCGGCTGGAGCCGGCCATGTCGAGGGTGCTCTTCTGCACGTCGAGCATCCGGCCCTCGACGCTGTTCGACGCCAGCTCGGCGGCGCCCAGCGCCCGGGCGTAGCGGCCCTCGATCTTCTCGCGCACCTCGGCGAGGCTCGGCGTGTTGCCCGGCGCCGACAGCTCCGACATCGACGACAGCGACGCCGAGACCTGCTCCTGCATCTTGGCCTGCTCGAGCTGGCTGAGCAGCTGCGTGCGCTCGGCGAGCTTGCTCTGCACGACCATCGCGTTGTTCTCGACGGCCTTCTTGGCCTGCTCGGCGGCGGTGAGCGCCTGGTCGTGCAGGCCCTTGAGGTCCTCCATCGACTGCTCCGCGCTGACGAGCTGCGTCGCGAAGACCTGAGCGGTCTGCTCGTACTTGGCGGCCTCGGCCTCGTCGCCCTTGGCGCGCGCCTGGTCGGCGAGCACGAGCGCCTGGCGGGCCGAGCCCTGCAGCTTCTCGACCTCGCTCATCTGCCGGGCGAGCTTCATCTCCAGCTGGCGCTGGTTGCCGATGACGGCCGCCGCCTGCTGCGTGAGCTGCTGGTGCTGGCGCTGCGCGTCCTCGATCGCCTGCTGGATCTGGACCTTCGGGTCGGCCTTCTCGTCGATCTTCGCGCCGAACGCCGCCATGAGGTACCGCCAGCCCTTGATGAAGGGGTTGCTCGCCATGCGCCGTGCTCCTCGCCTCGGGTCCTGCCCACTCTGCCAGGTGCAGGTCCTGCCCCGGGCACGCCGGTCGGCACCGCTCCCGCCGTTCGGCGTACACGGTGATCTTCGCGCAGTACGGTCCCGGCACCCCGCCGTCACCACCCCCCGGAGACCGCCGTGCCGCTCGGTGCCCCCGTCCGACGCGCGACCGCGGCGGCTGCCGCCGCGCTGCTCGCCGCGACCGCCCTGCTCGCCGCCGCCGGCCCGGCCGCCGCCGACCCGGACTTCGCGCTCCAGCGCATCGACGGCACGGCCCTGGAGTCGCCCGACCGCTACGGCACCGCGGCGCAGGTCGCGATCGTCGACTACGTCGAGGAGGGCGACGGCGCGAGCCGGGTGCTGCTCGCACAGGGCGGCGCGCCCACCGACGCGCTCGCGGCCAGCTACCTCGCCGGCGCGCTGGACGCGCCCCTGCTGCTCACGACGACCGGGGCGCTGCCGGCCGCGACGAAGGAGGCGCTGTCGCTGCTCGGCGCGACGCGCGTGACCATCATCGGCGGCACCGCCGCCGTCTCGCCGCAGGTCGAGGCGGAGCTGAAGGCCCTGGTGCCGACCGTCGACCGGATCTCGGGCCCCGACCGCTACGCCACCGGGCGCGCGGTCGTGCTCGCGGCCGCGAACCCCGAGCTGCCGGTGGGCGAGGTCGACGGCACCTCCGCCGTGCTGCTCGTGACCGGCGAGGACTTCCCCGACGCGCTGTCGGCCGGGCCGCTCGCGGCCGGGGCGCGCCTGCCGCTGCTGCTCACCCGGCGCGACGTGCTGCCCGACGCGACGCGCGCCACCATGCAGGACATCGGGCTGCAGGGCGGGCGCGTCGTCATCGTCGGCGGCACGGCGGCCGTCAGCCCGGCGGTCGCCGCCGAGGTGCAGGCGCTCACCGGCACCGCGCCGGTGCGCCTGGCCGGCGACAGCCGCTACGAGACGTCCCGGCTCGTCGCCGACTTCGCCTACGACCGCCTGGGGGCGAACACGCAGCGGGTGGTGCTCGCCCGCGGCGACAGCTTCGCCGACGCGCTCGCCGGCGGGCCGCACGGCGGCCGCGTGGGCGGCCCGCTGCTGCTCGTGCAGCCGACGTCGCTCCCCGCGCCCGCGACGCTGCTGCTCCAGCAGCGGTGCTTCGACCTGCTGGCCGGCGACGTGCTCGGCGGCATCGGCGCCGTGAGCCCGGGCACCGTCGTCGGCGCGACCTTCACCGTCACCGAGGAGTGCACCGCGCCCTCGGTCTCGGCCACCTCGGCCACGACCACGTTCGTGCGGCTCACCTACTCGCGGCCGCTCGACTGCAGCACGGTCGACGCGGGCGGCCTCGACTACTACCTCGACGTCGTGGGCGGCACCCTCGTGCTGCCCGACTCCTTCGACGCGTCGTGCAGCGGCTCGGTCGTGACGCTGTCGCGCACCGGGGGCACGCTGCTCTCCCCCGGCGACGACGTCTACGTGCGCCGCCTGCCGGGCTCGACGCTGCGCGGCGCGGACGGCAGGTACGTGCCGAAGGACGAGGTCGCGTACGCGGTCGTGCCCGCGGCCTAGCCCGACCGGCGCGGGGTCAGCCCGGCCAGCCCAGCGCCGCGCCGGCGGCCACCGGCACCGGCGGCGCCGGGGGCGGCGAGGCGCCGTCGAGGTCGACCACGGCGTGCGCCGAGGGCGCCGGCTGCGGCGCCACCCCGGGCGCCGGGTCGTGCTGCCCGGCCGGCCGCATCGCGCGCAGGCCGCGCGCCAGCACCTCGGCCGCCACGTCGCCGTCCTCGCCGGTCGAGGGCCACACGAGCGCGGCGACGAGGTGCCGCAGCACGAGGTCGACGGCGAGGTCGGTGGTCGGCAGCCCGTCCGCGGCGAGCGCCTGCCGGGCGCAGGCCCGGGCCTCGTCCCAGCCGGCCCCGCCGCCGGGCACGGCCACGCGGGCGAGCAGCGCGGGCTCCTCGACGGCGACCCGGCGCAGGGCCGGCGCGGCGGCCAGCTCGGCGGCCGCCAGGCGCAGCGCGTCGGCCAGCCCCCGCCCCGGGTCGGGCTGGCCGGGCACGGCCTCGGCCGCACCGCCCGCGACGGCGACGCACCGGGCGCCCAGCTCGGCCACCCGGGCGGCGACGAGCGCGTCGAGCACGTCGTCCTTGGTGCGGAAGTGGTTGTAGAGGGTCGCCTTGGCCACGCCGCCGGTGCTCGCGACGTCGCTCATCGTCGTCTTGCGCACGCCGTGCTTCTCCACGCAGCGCTGCGCCGCGTCGAGGATCGCGGTGCGGGTGCGCTGCATGGCGTTGCCCGAGCGCGTGCGGGTGCCCGGGGCGCGCACGGGCGCGGCGGAGCTCACCGGCGGAGCACCGGGGTCAGGCGGCGGCGACGACGTCGGCCGCGGCGCGGGCCGGGGCCAGCGCGGGCACGCCCTCGGCGGGTGCGACAGCGGGCTCGAGCGGCGGCACGACGGTGATGGGCGCGGGCTGCGGCTCGACGGCGGCGAGCGTCTCGCTCACGTCGCGCAGCACGTCGGACAGGCGGACGCCGAGGGCGCGGCAGATGCTCGCCAGCAGCTCGCTGCTGGCCTCCTTCTGGCCGCGCTCGACCTCGGACAGGTAGCCCAGGCTGACCCGCGCGGCCCCGCTGACCTCGCGCAGGGTGCGGTCCTGCTCCAGGCGCGTGGCGCGCAGGGCTTCGCCGATCAGCGTCCTCAGCACCGCCACGACCCCACCTCCTGATCCCGTGGGGCCACCGTACCCGTCTGGCGACGGTCCGCCACCGCACCTCCCGGCCGGTTCTGCTCCCGGCGTAGACGCTCGTCCGAGGGGTTCAACGCCCCTCGGCGGGTGGAGCATCCCGGAGCCTCCGGCGGAGCAGGTCGAGCACCATCGTCACCGTCACGGCCCGCACGGCGTCGCGGTCGCCGGGCAGCCGGAGGCTGCGCACGGTGGTGCCGTCGAGGCCCGCGACGGCGACGTGCACCGTGCCCACGGCCTTGCCCTCCTGCTCCTGCGGCCCGGCGACGCCGGTGGTCGCCAGGCCCCAGTGGGCGCCGGCGCGCTCGCGCACGCCCTCGGCGAGCGCGCCCGCCGTCTCGGGCGCGACGGCGCCGTGCGCGTCCAGGACGTCCTGCGGCACGCCGGCCAGGGCGTGCTTGAGGTCGGTGGCGTAGACGACCAGCCCGCCGCGGTAGCTGGAGGACGAGCCGTCGTAGCCGGTGAGCGCCGTGCCGACCATGCCGCCGGTGAGCGACTCCGCCGACGCCACGAACTCGCCGCGGTCGCGCAGCACCGCGCCGACCACCTCGCACAGGGCCAGGTCGTCCTGGGTGAAGGCGTCGTCGCCGAGCGCGGCGGCGGCCGCGGCCACGACCGGCTCGAGCACCGCGGGGTCGCCGTCGGTGCTGAAGCGCACCCGCACGACGCCCTCGCCGGCGAGGTAGGCCAGGTCGACGCCCTCGGGCACGGTCACCGCGGCCTCGACGCGCTCGGCGACCATCGACTCGCCGAGCCCGGCCACCTTGAGCTGGCGGGTCGTGACGCGCGCCTGCGTGAGGGCGGCGAGCTCGGGCAGCACCCCGTCGCGCGCCACCGCCCGCAGCTCGTGCGGCGGCCCGGGCAGGGCGTAGAGCAGGCGGCCGTCGACCTCGAGCCGGAGCCCGTACGCGGAGCCGACGCGGTTGTCGAGCGCCTGCGCGCCGCGCGGCACGTCGGCCTGCTTGCGCGCCTGCTCGGGGAAGGGGAAGCCGTACGACGCGAAGCGGTCGCGCAGCGCCTGCTCCAGCGCGGCCGAGCGCTCCAGCGGCACTCCGGCGACCTGCGCCACGGCCTCCCGCGTCAGGTCGTCGACGGTCGGGCCGAGGCCGCCCGTCACGACGACGACGTCCGCGTCCTCCAGGGCCCGGCGCAGCGCGCGGGCGACCCGGTCGACGTCGTCGCCGACGGCCGCGCTGTGCACGACGTGCACGCCCGCGCCGGCGAGCGCCTCGCCGAGCCAGGCGGCGTTGGTGTTGACGACGTCGCCCAGCAGCAGCTCGTCGCCGACGGCCACGACGGCCCCCGTGCGGGCGCTCACCGGCGCGCCGCCCGCCGCGCGCGCTTCATGTCGGCGCGGGCGCTGGTGCGGCGCAGCCGGACGGCGCGGGCGACGTAGTCGAGGCCGGTGACGACGGTGACGACGACCGCCACCGCCATGACGACGGCGCGCCCCGACGCGAGCAGCCCGCTGAGCGGGAGCACGTAGAGCCCGATGGCGACGCCCTGCAGCAGCGTCTTGAGCTTGCCCCCGCGGCTGGCCGGGATGACGCCGTGCCGGATGACCCAGAAGCGCAGCAGCGTGACGCCGACCTCGCGCACGAGCACGACGGCCGTCACCCACCACGGCAGCAGCGACAGCAGCGACAGGCCCACGAGGGCGGCGCCGGTCAGGGCCTTGTCGGCGATCGGGTCGGCGAGCTTGCCGAACGACGTGACCAGGCCGCGCGAGCGGGCGACCTTGCCGTCGAGCGAGTCGGTGTAGGCCGCGAGCGCGAACACGCCCCACGCCGCGACCCGCAGCCCGTCGTGCGTGCCCTCGTCGGCGAGCAGCAGCGCCGCGAAGACCGGCACGAGCAGCAGCCGGAAGACGGTGAGGCCGTTGGCGAGGTTGACGACCGAGACCGGGGCCGGCGGGTCGACGAGCGGGTCGTGCCCGACCGACGGCTCGGCGGCGGTGCTCACACCCGGGCCAGCACGGCGGTCGCGTGCAGGTCGACGCCCTCGCTGGCGGTGACGACAGCGCGCACGAGCGCACCGACCGCGTGGTCGCCGTCGAGCGTCGTGGTGCCGTCGACCTCGGGGGCCTGGTGCGCGGCGCGACCCTCCCCCTCCGGGCCGTCGACGAGCACCTCGACGACCTCGCCGACGCGCTCCTCCGCGCGCTGCGCGGTGAGCTCCTCGGCCAGGGCCGACAGCCGCGCGACGCGCTCGTCGACGACCTCCTGCGCCAGGTGGTCGGGCAGGCCCTCGGCCTCGGTGCCGTCCTCGTCGGAGTAGCCGAAGACGCCGACCGCGTCGAGGCGCGCCGCGACGAGGAAGCGCTCGAGCTCGTCGACGTCGGCCTCGGTCTCGCCGGGGAAGCCGACGATGACGTTGCTGCGCACCCCTGCCTCGGGCGCGAGGTCGCGCACCGAGGCGAGCAGGTCGAGGAAGCGCTCGGTGTCGCCGAAGCGCCGCATCCGCCGCAGGACGGCGGGAGCGCTGTGCTGGAAGCTCATGTCGAAGTAGGCGGCTACCCCCGGGGTGGTGGTCAGCACCTCCACGAGCGACGGGCGCATCTCGGCCGGCTGCAGGTAGGACAGCCGCACCCGGTCGATGCCGTCGAGCTCGGCGAGCGCCGGCAGCAGCTGCTCGAGCAGGCGCAGGTCGCCGAGGTCCTTGCCGTACGACGTGCTGTTCTCGCTGACGAGCACGAGCTCCCGCACGCCGGCGTCGGCCAGCCAGCGGGCCTCGGCGACGACGTCGGACGGGCGGCGGCTGACGAACGCGCCGCGGAAGCTCGGGATGGCGCAGAACGAGCACCGCCGGTCGCAGCCGGACGCCAGCTTCAGCGGCGCGACCGGCCCGCCCTCGAGCCGCCGGCGCACGACCGCGGGGCCGCCGGCGTGGCCGGGCAGGCCGACGTCGAGCTGGGCGGCCGGCTCCTGCCGGGCGACCGGGCTCAGCGGCAGCAGGCGGCGGCGGTCGCCCGGGGTGTGGCTCGGCACCGGCACGCCGTCGAGCACCTGCTGCAGGTGGCCGGCGAGGTCGGCGTAGGCGTCGAAGCCGAGGACGGCGTCGGCCTCGGGCAGCTGGGCGGCGAGCTGCTCGCCGTACCGCTCGGCGAGGCAGCCGACGGCGACGACCTTGGCGCCGGTGTCGCTGGCCGCGAGCAGCGTGTCGATCGAGTCCTTCTTGGCCGACTCGACGAAGCCGCAGGTGTTGACCACCGCGACGTCGGTGGCGGCGCCGTCCGGCACCAGCTCCCAGCCGGCGGCGTCGAGGCGGCCGGCGAGCTCCTCGGAGTCGACCTCGTTGCGCGCGCAGCCGAGGGTCGTCAGGGAGACGCGGCGGCGGGCAGGCACTCGCAGGAGTCTAGGCGGGGGCGAGCCCGCCCGGCGCGCACGTGAAGCGGCGCACCTGGCCGTCCTCCCCGGCCGGGGAGTCGACCCCGCCGCAGAGCAGGCTCACCGCGCCGGCGTTGCCGACGGTGATGGACAGGGCGGCGGGGTCGGCGAAGTCGCGGGCGGTGCCGTCGGGCAGCACGCCCTCGAAGAGCACGTCGCCGCCGGCCGCCTCGACGTTGACCCACGACTGGCCGCCGATGACGCGCAGCCGCAGCGCCGCGCCGCTCTGCGGCGGCACGCTCGCCGTGATGTCGGGCGGCACGGTGGCGGCGGGCGGCGCCGTGCTCGGCGACGGCGGCGGCGAGGGGGTGCCGAGGGCGTCGGCGGTGCCGTCGTCCGGCGCGAGCACCGTGCCGACGGCGAGCAGGCCGACGAGCACGGTCGCGGCCGCGACGCCCGCGAGGCCCCAGCGCGGCGTGCGGCGCTCGGGGGCCGCGGGGCGCGGCAGGTGCAGCGAGCCGGCCCGCTGGCCGAGCAGCGGCTCGGTCTCCTGCACGGGCGCGGGCGGCGGCGCGCCGGCCTCCCGCGCGTGGGCGTCGAGCAGGGGCGCCGGGTCGGCGCCGGTGGCGCGGGCGATGGCCCGCAGGTGCCCGCGGGCGTAGACGTCGCCGCCGCTCGTGGCGGTCACCCCGCGCTCCAGGTCGCGCACGAGCGCGGACCGGATGCGGGTCGCCGCGCTGACCTGCTCGACGCTCATGCCGGCGCCCTCGCGGGCCGCGCGGACGAGCTCCCCCAGGCTCGCGCCCTGCCGTCTGCCGTCCTGCTCCGGCATCGCGCTCGCCCCCCTTCGTGGTGCACGACGGCCCCCGCAACGGGGGTCGCCGACGGTGTCGATCCTAGGGCGGTGACGCCCCCTCCCGACAGGCCGGGAGGAGTTCGTCATCACCTCGACGCAGAGCGGTCAGGCGCCGCCGCGCATCGCGAGCAGCACGCCCTCGACCTCGTCCGGGCGGACGAGCACGTCACGCGCCTTGCTGCCCTCCGAGGGACCGACGACGCCCCGGCTCTCCATGAGGTCCATGAGCCGGCCGGCCTTGGCGAAGCCGACGCGCAGCTTGCGCTGCAGCATCGACGTCGAGCCGAACTGCGTGCTCACGACGAGCTCCACGGCCTGGCACAGCAGGTCGAGGTCGTCGCCGATGTCCTCGTCGACCTCGCGCTTGGCGTCGGGCGCCGCCTGCACGTCCTCGCGGAACGCCGGCTGGCGCTGGCCCTTCACGTGGTCGACGACGGCCTGCACCTCGGCGTCGGTGACGAGCGCCCCCTGCACGCGCAGCGGCTTGCTCGCGCCCATGGGCAGGAACAGCGAGTCGCCCTTGCCGATGAGCTTCTCCGCGCCCGGCTGGTCGAGGATGACCTTGCTGTCGGTGCCGCTGCTCGTCGCGAACGCCAGCCGGCTCGGCACGTTGGCCTTGATGAGGCCGGTGACGACGTCGACGCTCGGCCGCTGGGTGGCGATCACCAGGTGGATGCCGGCGGCGCGTGCGAGCTGCGTGATGCGCACGATGGAGTCCTCGACGTCGCGCGGCGCGACCATCATGAGGTCGGCGAGCTCGTCGATGATCACCAGCAGGTACGGGTACGGCGCGTAGACCCGCTCGCTGCCCTCGGGCGCGGTGAGGGCGCCGTCGCGGACCGCCTTGTTGAAGTCGTCGACGTGGCGGTAGCCGCTCGCGGCGAGGTCGTCGTAGCGCATGTCCATCTCGCGCACGACCCACTGCAGCGCCTCGGCGGCCTTCTTCGGGTTGGTGATGATCGGCGTGATGAGGTGCGGGATCCCCTCGTACGCCGTGAGCTCGACGCGCTTGGGGTCGACGAGCACCATGCGGACCTCGTCGGGCGTCGCCCGCGTGAGGATGCTGACGAGCAGGCTGTTGATGCAGACCGACTTGCCGGCGCCGGTCGCGCCGGCGATGAGGATGTGCGGCGTCTTGGCGATGTTCGCGCAGACGAAGCCGCCCTCGATGTCCTTGCCGAGCGCGACGAGCATCGGGTGGTGGTCGCCGGTGGCGACGTGGCTGCGCAGGATGTCGCCGAGGCTGACGTTCTCGCGGTCGGTGTTGGGGATCTCGATGCCGATGGCGCTCTTGCCGGGGATGACGTCGATGATGCGGACGTCCGGGCTCTTCACGGCGTACGCGATGTTGCGCTGCAGGGCCTTGATGCGCTCGACCTTGACCGCCGGGCCGAGCTCGATCTCGTAGCGGGTGACCGTCGGGCCGCGGCTGAAGCCGGTGACGCGGGCGTCGACCTGGAAGTCCTCGAGCACCTGGCCGAGCGCCCGGATGATCTCGTCGTTGGCCTCGCTGCGCTTCTTGGGCGGCGTGCCGGCGCCGAGCAGGTCGCTCGGCGGCAGCACGTAGTCGCCCTTGAGCACCAGCTGCTCCGCGACCGGTGGCATCGGCGTGTGCGGCGGCGGCACGGGCGCGAGGTCGACCAGCTCGGCGGCGGGCTCCGCGTCGGGCGCGCGCTCCACGACGACGGGGCTGATGTCGACCGGCTCGTCCTGCGCGGCGAGCGAGCCCTGGCGCTTGCGGGGGCGCGCGCGCTGCAGCGGGGCGAGCGGCTCGGGCTCCTCGTGCACCTCGGGCGCGGGCGGCGGGGTGCGCAGCAGCAGCCGGTCGCGCAGGCGGGCCAGCGCCTCGGGCACCTGGTGCAC
>CANKBT010000045.1 GCA_947479995.1 Frankiaceae bacterium
CCCCGGCCGGCCGGCGCGCCCGCCGCACCGCCCCCGGCGCGGTCGTCGTGCCCGTGCCGCGGGCGGGCTGACGCACCGTGGCAGCCGGGCCGGGGGCGGCCGGCGCCGCGCGACGCCCCGCCGAGCGCGAAGGCGGTCGCGCGGTGTCGGCCCCCGCTGACACGATGGGCGGCATGGCGGTGCACGCGGGCCCGGTCGTCGGGCGGGAGCGCGAGACCGCGCGCCTGACCGCCGCGCTCGAGGCCGCCGGGCGGGGCGAGCCGCGCGGCGTGCTCGTCTCGGGCGACGCCGGCGTCGGCAAGACGCGGCTGCTCAGCGACCTCGTCGAGCGCGCCCGTGCCGCGGGCGCCACCGCGCTCGTCGGCCACTGCATCGACGTCGGCGGCGTGGGCCTGCCCTACCTGCCCTTCAGCGAGGCGCTCGCGCCGCTGGCCGAGGGCCGCTCGCTCACCGCCCTCGGCGGCGACGACGTCGCGCAGCTGCAGCTGTTCGACGCGGTGGCGTCCGCGCTCGCGCGGGCCGGCGAGCAGGCGCCGGTGCTGCTCGTCCTGGAGGACCTGCACTGGGCCGACCAGTCGACGCGCGACCTGCTGTCGTTCCTGCTGGCGCGGCTGCGCGACGAGCGGCTGCTCGTCGTCGGCTCGCTGCGCTCGGACGACCTGCACCGCCGCCACCCGCTGCGCCCGCTGCTCGCCGAGCTGGTGCGCCTGCCGGGCGTCGAGCGGCTCGACCTCGCGCCGTTCGACGCGCGCGCGATGAGCGACTACCTCGCGGCGCTGTCCGGCGGGCCGGTGCCCGAGGCGACGGTGCGCCGCATCCTCGAGCGCTCCGAGGGCAACGCCTACTTCGCCGCCGAGCTGCTGCACGGCGAGCGCGCCGGCGTCGGCGAGGGGCTGCCGCCCGGTCTCGCCGACCTGCTGCTCGCCCGCGTCGAGGCCCTGCCCGAGCGGGTGCAGCAGGTCGCGCGGATCGCCTCGGTCGCCGGCCGGGTCGTCGCCGACGACCTGCTGCGCCGGGTGGCCGGCCTGCCGCAGGCCGAGCTCGAGCCGGCCCTGCGCGAGGCGGTCGTGCACCACGTGCTCGTGCCGGAGGGCCGCGACGGCTACGCGTTCCGCCACGCCCTGCTGCAGGAGGCCGTCTACGGCGACCTGCTCCCCGGCGAGCGGGTGCGCCTGCACAGCGCCTACGCCGCCGCGGTCGAGGAGGCCGACGGCCCGGCCGCCCTGCTGGCCCACCACCGCGTCGAGAGCCACGACGTGCCCGGCGCGCTCGTCGCCTCGGTGCGGGCGGCCGACGAGGCCGAGCGGCTGCACGCCCCGGCCGAGTCGTGGCAGCAGCTCGAGCGCGCGCTGCAGCTGTGGAGCGCGGTGCCCGACGCGCAGGAGCGCCTCGGCCTGCCGCACGCCCGGCTGGCCGTGCGCGCCGCCGCCAAGGCCAGCCGCGCCGGCCAGCTGCCGCGCGCGGTGGCGCTCGCGCGGGCGGCCGCCGCGCTCGTCGACCCCGCCCAGGAGCCCGTGCTCGCGGCGCTCGTGCACCAGCGCCTCGCCGACCACCTGCTCGGGCTCGACGCCGACGCCGACGCCCTCGTCGCCGCGCAGGACGCCGTCCAGGTCGCCCCCGAGGGCAGCGAGGTGTGCGCCTGGGCCTGCGCCACGGCCGCCCGCGCGCTCGCCTGCCTCGACCGCTTCGACGAGGCGGAGCGGTTCGCCGAGCGCGCGCTCGACACGGCGGTCGCGCTCGGCCTGGCCGACGCCGAGGCCGATGCCCTCGTGTCGCTCGCCGCCCTGGCGGGCCGCGCCGGTCGGGTCGACGACGCCGGGCAGCTGCTGCAGCGCGCGGTCGTGCGCGCCCGCGAGGGCGGCCACCTGCCGACCGAGCTGCGCGCCACCTACAACGTGGCGGTCGGGCTCTACGACCGCGGCGACGTGGCCGGCGCGCTCGAGGTGCTGGAGGCGGCGTCCGCCCGCATCGCCGAGACCGGCCTGACGTGGAGCCCGTACGGCCTCGAGCTGCGCGCGCTGCAGGTGGCCGCGCTCTTCGTCGCCGGCGACTGGGAGGCGAGCGCCGCCGCCGCCCGCATGGCCGGCACGCACCCGCCCGACGCGATGGCCGCGCGGCTCACGGCGGCCTCGCTGCACGCCCTGGTCGCCGCCGGCGCGCCCGACGTGGCGGCCACGGTGCGCCGGCTCGAGGGCGCGTGGCACCACGACCCGATGATCGCGCTGTTCGCCGGCGGCAACCAGGCCGAGCTGCTGCGCTGGTCCGACGAGCCGGCCGCCGCCGTCGCCCTGGTCGAGCGGGTGCTGCGCCACGTCGACGACGTCTGGGAGCCGCACTACCTCGCGGGCGTGTGGCTGGCCGCCGTCGGGCTCGCCGCCGCCGGCGACCTCGCCGAGCAGGCACGCCTGCTGCGCGACGACGCCCTGGCCGCGCAGGCGGCCGCGGCGGGCGCACGGCTGCACGCCCGCGCCCACGAGACCGCCCGCCTCGGCCACCCGCGCTGGGGCGAGCTCGGCCCGGAGGGACGCGGCTGGCTGCGCCGCGCCGACGCCGAGCTGACCCGCGTCACGGGCTGCCCCGACCCGGCGGCCTGGCGCGCGGCGCACGACGAGTTCGCCTACGGCCACCGCTACGAGCAGGCCCGCTGCCGCTGGCGCGAGGCGGAGGCGCTGCTCGCGCTCGACCGCCGGGCGGAGGCCGCCGCCGCGGCGCGCGAGGCGCTCGAGGCCGCCACCGCGCTCGGCGCCGCCCCCCTCGTCACGGCGCTCGAGGCGCTCGCCCGCCGCGGCCGCCTCGACGTCGGCGCCGCGCACCGCCCGGCCGCCGTCGCGACGCTCACGCCGCGCGAGGCCGAGGTGCTCGCCCTGCTCGCCGAGGGCCGCACCAACCGGCAGATCGGGGAGCGGCTCTACATCTCGGAGAAGACGGCGAGCGTCCACGTCTCCAACATCCTCGGCAAGCTCGGCGCCTCCGGGCGCACCGAGGCGGTGTCCGTCGCGCACCGGGCGGGGCTGCTCGCGGGCTGACGACGACGTACGTTCCTCGGTGACCGCCGTCACACCGAGGAGGAGCCCGTGCCCGCAGTCCAGAGCACCATGCAGGACGCCCCGCTGCTGCTGTCCGGCCTGCTCGAGCACGGCGCGCGCGTCTGGTCGCAGAGCACGGTCGCCACCTGGGAGGGCGACGGCGTGCGCACCGCGACCTTCGCCGAGGTCGCCGCCCGCGCGCACCGCCTCGCCGGCGCGCTCGCCGGGCTGGGCGTCGGCGAGGGCGACCGCGTCGGCACCTTCATGTGGAACACACAGGAGCACCTCGAGGCCTACTTCGCCGTCCCGTCGATGGGCGCCGTGCTGCACACGCTCAACCTGCGGCTGTTCCCCGAGCAGCTGTCGTACGTCGTGCAGCACGCCGAGGACCGCGTCGTGCTCGTCGACGCCACCGTGCTCCCGCTGCTGGCGAAGGTGGCGGCCGAGCTCACGAGCGTCGAGGCGTACGTGCTGGTCGGCGACGGCGACACCAGCGGCCTCGGCGACGTGCCCGTCCACCGCTACGAGGAGCTCCTCGCCGCGGCCCCCGAGCGCTACGACTGGCCCGCGCTGGACGAGCGCGCGCCGGCGGCGATGTGCTACACGAGCGGCACCACCGGCAACCCCAAGGGCGTCGTCTACAGCCACCGCTCGGCGTGGCTGCACTCGATGTCGGTGTGCACGGGCGGCAACCTCGGGCTGGTCGAGGAGGACCGCGTCCTGCCGGTCGTGCCGATGTTCCACGCCAACGCGTGGGGCCTGCCGTACGCCGGCTGGATGGCCGGCTGCGACTTCCTCATGCCCGGCCGCTTCCTGCAGGCCGAGCCGCTCGCGCGGATGATCAGCGAGCAGCGCCCGACGGTCGGCGGGGCCGTGCCGACGATCTGGAACGACCTGCTGTCGTACGCCGACGAGCACCGCACCGACCTGCGCTCGCTGCGCATCGTGGCCTGCGGCGGGTCGGCCGTGCCGGCCTCGCTCATGCAGCGCTTCGAGGACGACCACGGCGTCTACATCCAGCAGGCCTGGGGGATGACGGAGACCTCGCCGGTGGCCTCCAGCGGCCGGATCCCGGCGGGCACGCCGGCCGAGGAGAAGTGGACGTGGCGGGCCATGCAGGGCCGCATCCTGCCGGGCGTCGAGCTGCGCATCGTCGGCGACGACGGCACGCCCCAGCCCTGGGACGGCGCGTCGGTCGGCGAGATCGAGTGCCGCGGCCCGTGGATCACCGGCGCGTACCACCTCGACCCCGACCCGGAGAAGTTCCGCGACGGCTGGCTGCGCACCGGCGACGTCGCCGTCGTGCACCCCAACGGCACCGTGCAGATCACCGACCGCAGCAAGGACGTCATCAAGTCCGGCGGCGAGTGGATCAGCTCGGTCGACCTGGAGAACGCGCTCATGGCCCACCCGGCCGTGCGCGAGGCGGCGGTCGTCGCCGTGCCCGACGACCGCTGGGACGAGCGGCCGCTCGCCTGCGTCGTGCGCGCCCCCGGCAGCGACCCGACCGCCGAGGAGCTGTGCGCCTTCCTCGCCGACAAGGTCGCCAAGTGGCAGCTGCCCGAGCGGTGGACGTGGGTCGACGAGGTGCCCAAGACGAGCGTCGGCAAGTTCGACAAGAAGGTGCTGCGCCGGCAGTACGCCGACGGCGCGCTCGAGGTGACCACGCTCTGAGAGCTCTGAGCCCGGGCGCACGTGTCGGCGGGCGCGCGGGTGGCAAGGCTGGAGGGCAGACGCGCTCCACGACGTGAGGACACCCGCATGAAGGCGTACGGCTTCTCCCGGCACGGCGGACCCGAGGTGCAGGAGCACCTCGACCTCGCGGTCCCGACGCCGATGGGCGGCGAGATCCGCATCGCGGTGCGCGCCGCCGGCGTCAACCCTGCCGACCACAAGATCCGCAGCGGCGCCATGGGCGACGCCCTGCGCGAGGGCCTGCCGGTGCCGATGGGCCGCGAGGCCGCGGGCGTCGTCACCGCCGTGGGCCCGGACGTCACGGGGTTCGCCGTCGGCGACGAGGTCTTCGGCACGGTGGCGCCGGCCTCCGGCGCCTTCGCCGAGGAGGCCCTGCTGACCGCCCGCGCGACGGCGCACAAGCCGGCGGCGCTGTCGTGGCACCACGCCGCGGTGCTGCCGGTCGCCGCCGCCACCGCGTGGGACGGCCTCGCGCAGCTCGACCTGCGCGCCGGCCAGACGCTGCTCGTCAACGGCGTCGGCGGCGGGGTGGGGCTGGTCGCCGCGCAGCTCGGCCGCGACCGCGGCATCCCGGTGTTCGGCACCGCGCGCGAGGACAAGCGGGCCGTCGTCGAGGCGCAGGGCGTGACGCTCGTGCCGTCCGGCGACGGCGTGGTCGACGCGGTCAAGGCGATGCTGCCCGACGGCGTGCACGCCGTGCTCGACCTCGTCGGCGGCGCCCCGCTCGGCCAGCTGACGGCCCTGGTCCGCAGCCCGGAGGCGATCGTTACCGCGGTCGACCCGCAGACCGCCGAGCGGATCGGCGCGCGGTGGATCGCGCGCAGCAGCGAGCCCGCCGCGGTGCTCGACGCGCTGGCCGCGCTCGTGGTCGAGGGCAAGGTCGACCCGCACGTCGTCGAGGTGCGCCCGCTGGCCGAGGCAGAGGCCGCCGTCGCCGCCGTCGAGACCGGCCGCCCGCACGGCAAGGTCGTGGTCGAGGTGACGTCCGGGTAAGGGACGCCTAACCTGACGGCATGACCACCGCGTACGCGCCGCCTGCCGTCGACCTCACCCGCCGCCCGCTCGCGGGCGCGGCGCTCGAGGCCGCGCTGCAGCCCCTGCACGACCGCCGGAGCGCGAACGCGCTGGCGGCCCCCGGGCCGGACGCCGACCAGCTCGGCGCCCTGCTCCGGGCGGCCGCCACGGCGCCCGACCACGGGATGCTGCGGCCGTACCGCTTCGTCGTGGTGCGCGAGGACGGCAAGGCGGCCCTCGGCGCGGCGCTCGTCGACGCCGCCCGCGAGGCGCTGCCGGGCCTGCCCGCGGAGGCCGAGGCCAAGATCGCGGGCAAGACGGCCCTCGCACCGGTCATGGTGCTGCTCGTCGCCTCGCCCGTCGCCGGGCACAAGGTGCCCGAGTGGGAGCAGGTCGCCGCGGCCTCCTGCGCCGGCTACGGCCTCGTGCTCGCCGCCGACCTCGCCGGCTTCGGCGCGGTGTGGAAGAGCGCGCCCGCCATGGGCGGCACCGCGCTCACCCGGCTGCTGGCCCTGGCGCCCGGCGAGCAGGTGCTCGGCTGGGTCAACCTCGGCACGCGCGTCGGCGTCGGGCCGGCGCGCCGCCCGGTCGCCGCGGGCGAGGTCGCCACGGCGCTCGTGGGGGACGCGCTCGGCCCGCTCGTCTGAGGGGCACTAGCGAACAGAACGTCCGGTCTGTATGTTGCGGGCACCCCCACGACAGGAGCAGCCCGTGCGGAACACCCTCTACGAGCCCGAGCACGACGCCTTCCGCGAGTCCGTCCGCGCCTACCTCGCCAAGGAGGTCGTCCCCTTCCACGCGCAGTGGGAGCAGGACGGGCTGGTCGACCGCGGGGCGTGGGTCGAGGCCGGCAAGCAGGGCCTGCTCGGCACCGACGTGCCGGAGGAGTACGGCGGCGGCGGCGTCAAGGACTTCCGCTACAACGCCGTCATCTCCGAGGAGGTGACCCGCGTCGGCGCCAGCGGCATCGGCTTCACGCTGCACAACGACGTCGTCGCGCCGTACCTGCTCGACCTCACCACCGACGAGCAGAAGGCGCGCTGGCTCCCGCAGTTCTGCAGCGGCGAGATGATCACGGCCATCGCGATGAGCGAGCCGGGCGCCGGCTCGGACCTGCAGGGCCTCAAGACCCGCGCCGTCCGCGACGGCGACGACTGGGTGCTCTCGGGCAGCAAGACCTTCATCACCAACGGCATCAACGCCGACCTGGTCATCGTCGTCGCGCAGACCGACCCCGAGAAGGGCGCCCACGGCTTCTCGCTGCTGGCCGTCGAGCGCGGCATGCCCGGCTTCGAGCGCGGCCGCAACCTCGAGAAGGTCGGCATGAAGGCGCAGGACACCGCCGAGCTGTTCTTCGACGAGGTCCGCGTGCCCGCGGCCAACCTCATCGGCACCGAGGGCGGCGGCTTCATCCACCTCATGGAGAAGCTCCCGCAGGAGCGCCTGTCCATCGCCGTCGTCGCGGTCGCCGCCGCCCGCCAGGTGCTCGACCTCACCGTCGAGTACTGCAAGGGCCGCACCGCGTTCGGCCGGCCGGTCGGCTCGTTCCAGTACAACCGCTTCATGCTCGCCGAGATGGAGACCGAGGTCGAGATCGCGGAGCACTACATCGAGAAGGCCGTGCTCGAGCACAACGCCGGCCGCTTCGACGTCAAGGACGCCGCCATGGCCAAGTGGTGGACCACCGAGCTGCAGAAGCGCGTGGTCGACCAGTGCGTGCAGCTGCACGGCGGCTACGGCTACATGCTCGAGTACCCCGTCGCGAAGGCCTTCGTGGACTCGCGCGTCCAGACCATCTACGGCGGCACGACCGAGGTCATGAAGGAGATCATCGGTCGCTCGCTCGGCGTCTAGCCACCCATCAACGAGGAGCGGGACATGACCACTGAGGCCTTCGTGTACGACGCCGTGCGCACGCCGCGCGGCAAGGGCAAGAGGAGCGGCGGGCTGCACTCCGTCAAGCCGATCAGCCTGACCACCGGGCTCATCGACGCGGTGCGCGAGCGCAACCCGGGCCTGGACGCCCACGAGATCGACGACGTCGTGCTCGGCGTCGTCAGCCCCGTCGGCGACCAGGGCATGGACATCGCCAAGACCGCCGCCATGGCGGCCGGCCTGCCCGACACCGTCGCCGGCGTGCAGCTCAACCGGTTCTGCGCCAGCGGCCTGGAGGCGGTCAACACCGCCGCCATGAAGGTGCGCTCGGGCTTCGAGGAGCTCGTGCTCGCCGGCGGCGTCGAGTCGATGTCGCGCGTGCCGATGGGCGCCGACGGCGGTGCCTGGCCGATGGACCCCGAGACCGCCATGACCACCGGCTTCGTGCCGCAGGGCATCGGCGCCGACCTCATCGCCACGCTCGGCGGCTGGTCGCGCGAGGACGTCGACGCGTACGCCGCCGAGTCGCAGGCCCGCGCCGCCAAGGCCTGGGCCAACGGCCTGTTCGACGACTGCGTCATCCCCGTCCGCGACCTCAACGGCACGGTCGTGCTCGACCGCGACGAGCTGGTCCGCGAGGGCACCACGGTCGAGTCGCTCGGCCAGCTGCCGTCGGCGTTCGAGGGCATCGGCGACATGGGCGGCTTCGACGCCCTGGCGCTGCAGAAGTACCACTGGGTCGAGAAGATCGACCACGTCCACACCGCCGGCAACTCCAGCGGCATCGTCGACGGCGCCGCGCTCGTCGTCGTCGGCAGCGAGGGCGCCGGGCAGCGCAACGGCCTCACGCCGCGTGCCCGCATCGTCGCCACCGCCCTGTCTGGCGCCGACCCGACGATCATGCTCACCGGCCCGGCTCCCGCGACCCGCAAGGCGCTCGCCAAGGCCGGCCTCGAGGTCAGCGACATCGACCTCGTCGAGATGAACGAGGCCTTCGCCGCCGTCGTGCTGCGCTTCATGGCCGACACCGGCTTCGCCCACGAGCAGGTCAACGTCAACGGCGGCGCCATCGCCATGGGCCACCCGCTCGGCGCGACCGGCGCGCTCATCCTCGGCGGCCTCGTCGACGAGCTGCACCGCCGCGACCTGCGGTACGGCCTCGCCACGCTGTGCGTCGGCGGCGGCATGGGCATCGCCACCATCGTCGAGAGGGTCTGAGCACCGCATGAGCACCAGCACCGACAGCACCAGCACGGGCAGCACCAGCACGGGCACGACCAGCACCATCCGCTGGGAGCAGGGCGACGACGGCGTCGTCGTGCTCGTCCTCGACGACCCGAGCGCCTCGGCCAACACCATGAACGCCGCCTACGTGCGGTCGATGGGCGAGACCGTCGCCCGGCTCGAGGCCGAGAAGGACTCGATCACCGGCGTCGTGCTCACCAGCGCGAAGAAGACCTTCTTCGCCGGCGGCAACCTCGACGACCTGTTCCGCGCCACCCGCGACGACCGCGCGCAGGTGCTCGCCATGGTCACCGAGGTCAAGAGCCAGCTGCGCCGCCTGGAGACGCTCGGCAAGCCGGTCGTCGCGGCCATCGGCGGCACCGCGCTCGGCGGCGGCCTGGAGATCGCGCTCGCCTGCCACCACCGCGTGCTGCTCGACGCCCCGAAGGTCAAGGTCGGCCTGCCCGAGGTCACCCTCGGCCTGCTGCCCGGCGGTGGCGGCGTCGTGCGCACCACCCGCCTGCTCGGCCTCACCACCGCGCTCATGGAGGTGCTGCTGCAGGGCCAGCAGCACCGGCCCGAGAAGGCCTTGAAGCTCGGGCTGGTCGACGAGCTGGCCAGCGACGCCGACGACCTGCTCGCCAAGGCGAAGGCCTTCATCGCGGCGAACCCCGAGAGCACGCAGCGCTTCGACGTGAAGGGCTGGAAGGTGCCGGGCGGCACGCCCAGCAGCCCGTCGCTGGCGCAGATCCTGCCGTCGTTCCCGGCGAACCTGAAGAAGCAGCTCAAGGGCGCCGACTACCCGGCGCCGCACCACATCATGTGCGCGGCCGTCGAGGGCCTGCAGGTCGACCTCGACACCGCCCTGCTCATCGAGGGCCGCTGGTTCGTCGACCTGGTCACCGGCCAGAACAGCAAGAACATGATCCAGGCGTTCTGGTACGACCTCAACAGCATCAACGGCGGCGGCTCCCGGCCGCAGGGCCCCGCGCCGGCCACGACCACCAAGGCGGGCGTGCTCGGCGCCGGCATGATGGGCGCGGGCATCGCGCACGCGCTGGCCAAGGCCGGCGTCGAGGTCGTGCTCAAGGACGTCTCGTTCGAGGCCGCGCAGAAGGGCAAGGACCACGTCGCCTCGCTCGTCGGCAAGCAGCTCAGCCGCGGCCGCATGACGCAGGAGGCGCACGACGCCTTCCTGGCCCGCGTCACGCCGACCGGCGACGCCGCCGACCTCGCCGGCTGCGACCTCGTCATCGAGGCGGTGTTCGAGGACCCGGCGCTCAAGCACCGGGTGCTGTCGGAGGCCGAGGCCGCCGCGCTGCCCGACGCCGTGATCGCGTCGAACACCTCGACGCTGCCCATCACCTCGCTGGCCGAGGGCGTCTCGCGCCCCGACGCCGTCGTCGGCATGCACTTCTTCTCGCCCGTCGACAAGATGCCGCTCGTCGAGCTCATCGTCGGCGAGAGGACCTCCGACGAGGCGCTCGCCAAGGCGTACGACGTGGTGCGCCAGATCGGCAAGACGCCGATCGTCGTGCGCGACAGCCGCGGCTTCTTCACCAGCCGCGTCTTCGGCACCATGGTCATGGAGGGCGTCCGGCTGCTGTCGGAGGGCCTGCCGCCGATGAGCGTCGAGCGCGCGGCCGAGCAGGCCGGCTTCCCGGCCGGACCGCTCACGCTGCTCGACGAGGTGACGCTCACGCTGCCGCTGAAGATCAGCGAGGCGGCGGTCGCCGCGGGCGAGCAGCAGCAGTCGCCGGCGCTCGACGTGCTCCGGTCGCTCGTCGACCAGGGCCGCACGGGCAAGAGCGCGGGCAAGGGCTTCTTCGACTGGGAGGGCGGCAAGCGGGTCTGGCCGGGCCTGGCCGACATCGCGACGCCCGACCCGGACGCCGTGCCGTTCCGGGACGCGCAGGAGCGCCTGCTGTTCTCGATGGCCGTCGAGACGGCGCGCTGCGTCGAGGAGGGCGTCCTGCGCACCGTCGAGGACGCCAACATCGGCTCGGTCATGGGCATCGGCTTCCCGCCCCCGTACGGCGGCGTGCTGCAGTACGTCGACGGCTACCCGGGCGGGCGCGCCGGCTTCGTGGCGCGCGCCGACGAGCTGGCCGAGCAGTACGGCGACCGGTTCCGCGTGCCCGCGCTGCTGCGCGACGGCACCGGCACCCTGCGCGACGCCATCGCCTCCCTGGCCCTGGCTGCATGACGCAGGTGGTGGTCCGCAGGACCCAGGCCGAGCGGTCGGCGACGACCCGGGCCGCGGTCCTGCGGGCCACCATCGACGCCCTCGTCGAGCTCGGCCACGCCGGCACGACGACGGCGGAGGTGCAGGCCCGCGCGGGCGTCTCGCGCGGCGCGCTCACGCACCACTTCCCGAGCAAGGCCGCGCTGCTGCTGGCCGCCATGGACGTGCTCTACGGCGAGTTCAGCACCGACGTGCGCACCGCGGCGGCCGACCTGCCGACCGGCCGCGCCCGCCTGCGGCCGGCGATCGCGCTCATCTGGGGGCGCTTCGACGGCCCGCTGTTCACCGCGGCGATGGAGCTGTGGGTCGCGGCCCGCACCGACCCCGAGCTGCGCGCCGCGCTGCTGCCGTACGAGCGCCGCCTCGGCGCCCAGCTGCGCGGGCTGTGCCGCGACGTGCTCGGCGCCGACCTCGCCGACCACCCGCGCGCCGAGACGGCCTACCAGCTGCTGCTCACCTCGATGCGCGGCCAGGCGATGGCGTACGTGCTCCAGCCCGACGCGCCGCGCGAGGGCCCGCACCTCGACCACTGGTACGCCATGGTCGAGGCCTTCGCGTAGGGGCGCGCCGCGTCCGGCGGGCGGCGGCCCGCCCCCGGCTGGCAGCATGGGGGCATGCCCGAGCAGGACCTGGCGCCCGACCTGACGCCCGACCTGGCACAGGTCACCGCCGCCTTCGAGCAGCTCCCCACGGCGTACGTCGTGCTCACCCCCGACCTCGTCGTGGTCGACGCCAACGCCGCCTACCGGCGGCTGGCCGGCCGCGCCCGCGCCGCGCTGCGCGGGCGCCCGGTGTTCGAGGCCTTCCCGCCGACCCCGGCGTCGCTCGACGCGACGGGCGCCAACCCGGCCCGGCTGTCGCTCGAGCGCGCGCGCGACACCGGCCTGCCGGACCCGGTGCCCCTCATGCGCTACGACCTGCGCACCGCCGACGACGCGGAGCCGGTCGAGCGCTGGTGGTCGCTGCTCAGCGCGCCGGTGCACGACGCCCACGGCAGGGTGCAGCTGCTGCTGCAGCGCGTCGAGGACCTCACCGACTGGGTCGACCCGCGCTCCGGCGAGCCCGAGCCGGCGCTCGCGGCGGCGGCCGCCACCGACCTGCTGCGGCGCACCCGCGAGCTGCGGTCGGCCCTCGACGCCCAGGACCGCAACGCCCGCCGGCTCGCGTCGGTCAACGCGGTCGCGCTCGAGCTCGCGGCCGCCGAGACCGTCGAGGACCTCGAGCAGGTGGTCGTGCAGCGCGGCCTGGCCGTGCTCGGCGCCGACGGCGGCGCCATCATCTCGCCGCACGAGGAGGGCGGCTGGCGCGCCACCCTCACCAGCCTCGGCGAGCAGGTCGTCGTCGCGTACGGCCACGTGCCGTACGACAGCCCGCTGCCCGCGCCCGCCGTCGCCCGCACCGGCGAGCGCCTGCTGCTGCCGACCCGCGCCGCCGGCCTGGCGTACGACGCGAGCATGGCCGACGTCTACGTCGACACCGGCCGCCAGGGCTGGGCGTTCCTGCCGATGGTGATCGGCGGCGCGTGCGTCGGCTGCCTCGCGGTGGCCTGGGCCGACGAGCACCCCCTCGCGGCCGACGAGCTGCACCTGCTCGAGGGCTTCGCCGCGCAGTGCGCGCAGGCGCTCGGGCGCATCCGCGCGACCGAGGAGCAGCGGCGCGCGGCGAGCCTCGCGCTCAGCCTGTCCGAGACGCTGCAGCGCAGCCTGCTCACCTCGCCGCCGCGCACCGAGGGGCTGCGCACCGCCGTGCGCTACCGCCCCGCCGCCGAGCAGGCCCAGGTCGGCGGCGACTGGTACGACGCGTTCGTCACCGCGTCCGGCGCCACCGTGCTGGTCGTCGGCGACGTGACCGGCCACGACCGCACGGCCGCCGCGACGATGGGGCAGGTGCGCAACGTGCTGCGCGGGCTGGCGTACGACAGCCTCGACAGCCCGGCCGAGCTGCTGCGGCGCGTCGACGGCGCGATCCGCGGGCTGGCGCTCGACACCCTCGCCACGGCCGTGCTCGGCCGGCTCGAGCCGGCCGCCGGCGGGGGCCGCCACCTGCGCTGGAGCAGCGCCGGCCACCTCCCGCCGCTCGTGCGGCGCAGCGACGGCAGCACGCTGGTGCTCGACGCGCAGCCCGACCTGCTGCTGGGCCTGGAGCCCGGCACGAGCCGCACCGAGCAGCTGGTCGAGCTGGCGCCCGGCAGCACGCTGGTGCTCTACACCGACGGGCTCGTCGAGCGCCGCGACGCCAGCCTCGACGACGGCATCGCCCGCCTGGAGGCGTCGCTCGTCCGCTGGGGGCACCTGGAGCCCGAGCGCCTGAGCGACCTGCTGCTGCAGGACCTCGCCGAGGAGGGGCACGACGACGACATCGCGCTGCTCGTCGTGCGCGTCGACGGCGAGCCGGTGCCGGCGCCCGCGCTCGACGCCGGCCGGCGCGCCGCCGCGGTGCTGCCGAACCACGGCACGTCGGTGCGCGAGGCGCGGCGCCTCGTGCGCCAGGTCGGCGGCCGCGCGGGCCTGCCCGACGACGTCGTCGACACCGCGGTCCTGCTCACCAGCGAGGTGGTGACGAACGCGCTGCTGCACGGGCGCAGCGAGGCGCGGCTGACGGTCGAGGCGACCGGGTCGGCGCTGCGCGTCGAGGTCGGCGACGACAACAGCCGGGCGCCGGTGCGGCAGGAGGCCGACGCCGAGGCGCTCGACGGGCGCGGCATGACGATGGTCGAGGCGCTCGCCGCCGACTGGGGCATCCGCCCCGAGGAGGGCGGCAAGGTCGTCTGGCTCGTCGTGCGCTAGCCGCCCAGAGCCTCCCGCGCCTGCGGCGCGACCTCGGTGCCGAGCAGCGCGATGCTGCGCAGCAGGTCGTCGTGCCCCAGACGCACGTTCGTCATCTGCAGCGAGGTGCGGGCCAGCCCGCCGAGGTCGTCGTGCAGGCGCCGCAGCTTGGCCGCCACCTGGTCGGGGTCGCCGATGAGGAAGGCGCCGTCCGGCGCGCACATCGCGTCG
>CANKBT010000046.1 GCA_947479995.1 Frankiaceae bacterium
CGGCCGCCGCCGGCGCGAGGCCGAGCAGCCCCGCCCAGGCCGGGTGCAGGCCGCGGCCGGCGAGGCGCGCGGCCGGGCCGCGGAAGCCGGCGGCGACCGAGCGGGCGAGCACCCGGCCGAGCAGCACGGTGGCGACGCCCCAGGCGACCGGCACGAGCGCGAGCGTCGTCGTCGTCAGGCGGAAGACGACGTCGATGCTGCCGAAGAACGACTCGGCCCGAGAGCCCGCGACCAGCACCGTCGACAGCCCGAGCCAGACGAGCAGGAAGCCGGCGGCGGCGCGCAGCAGGTCGGGCAGCAGCGGCGCGGCCGGGTCGGTGCGCAGCGCCTGCCGCACGCCGAGCAGCACCGAGAGCACCAGCGGCAGCAGCAGCGCGAGCGCGAAGCGCGCGTCGACCCCGTCGGTCACCAGGCCGACGCTCAGCTCCTCGCCGGCCGCCGACGCGCCGAAGCGCAGCCCGAGGGCGAAGGCCGCGGCGCCGAGCACGAGGGTCGGCAGCGCGACGACCACGCCGAGCACGGTGGCGAAGACCTCCGCGCCGGTCGCCTCGGAGGCGGCGTCGAGCGGGTCGTCGGACTGCACCAGCACGTACGGCACGAGCACCAGCACGGTGAACAGCACGCCCGTGGCGAGCGCGTGCACGCCGGCGACGCCGACCCAGTCGCTGACGCCGCGCGAGGCGCGCGAGGCCTCGGCGCGCAGCGGCACGCCGCGCACCGCGGGCACCCAGCCGCGGAGCCGCCCGAGCGCGGCGGCGGCGAGCAGCAGCGCGGCGCCCCAGGGCAGCAGCGAGCTGAGCTCGACGCCGGTCGTCGTGTCGGCGCCGTCGGTGTCGACGCCGAGGGCGTCGCCGAGGCGGGCCAGCAGGGTGAGCACGACGACGGCGGCCAGCCCGACCGCGGCGGTGAGGCCGGCGCGGGCGGCCAGCTGCGTGGCGGAGGCCGACGGGCGGCGCTGCTCGTCGCGGCGCGACAGCAGGGCGGTGAGCCCGAGCAGCACGGCGGTCGCGAGCAGCGGCACGTAGAGGTAGGCGAAGGACCCGCTGTCGTCGCCGGAGCCGAAGGGGTCGTCCTCGTCGCTGGACCCGTCGTCCTCGACGTCGACGAACACCCAGCCGCGCAGCGCCGCGCCGACCGCCAGGGCCGCCGCGCGCAGGTGGTCGGCCGGGCTGTCGAGCCCGGCGCCGTCCGCGTCGTCGCCGAGGGCGAGCACGAAGGCCGTGAGGACGGCGAGCGACAGCAGCAGCGCCGCCAGCACCGGCAGCAGCGCGGGCAGCAGCGCCGCCCGGAGGTCGGCGGCACCGACCGCCGACGGCCGGCGGGCGACCGGCGGCGCGCTCCCCGGCGCGTCGAGGCGCACGACGCCGGGGGCGGGCGGGGGCGCCCACGCCGCGGGAGGCGCCTCGGCGCCCGGCGCGGCGGGCGGCGTGGGCGGGGGAGGCGAGCCCGCGACGGCCGTGCCGCAGGTCTCGCAGAAGCGGGCACCGGGCGACAGCTCGGCTCCGCAGGAGTGGCAGTGGCGCACGGACCGGGACCCTAGGGGCGGCGGGGGCCGCGCGCGGGCGTCCGCGCGCCGCGTCACCCGGGTCCGGCGGTCAGGCCGGCGCGGGCTCGACCGGCGGGCCGTCGACCGCGCAGTGCGTGCGCCGGTCGGGCCGCGGCGCCCGGCCCTCGTCGCGGACCGTCGCGAGGGCCAGCAGCCCGCCGACGACGAGCAGCCCGGCGGCGATCCGCAGCGCGGTGCGGTAGCCGCCGTCGAAGGCCGCCGGGTCGGTGTAGTCGTCGCCCGACAGGCCGGCGACGAGGGGCAGCACGGCGACGGCGAGCAGGCCGGCGGTGCGCGCGACGGCGTTGTTGACGCCGGACGCGACGCCCGCGTGCCGTGCGGGCGCGGCCGCCAGCACGGTGGCCGTCAGCGGGGCGACGGTGAGCGACAGGCCCAGCCCGAGCAGCACCGCGCCCGGCAGGACGTCCGCGGCGTACGCGGCGCCCGGCCCGATGCGGCTGAGCAGCAGCACGCCCGCGCCGGCGACGAGCGGGCCGAGCGTCATCGGCAGCCGCGGCCCGATCCGCGCCGCGAGCCCGCCGGCGCGCGCCGAGAGCAGCAGCATGCAGGCCGTCACCGGCAGCAGGGCCGTGCCGGCGGCCAGCGGCGCGAAGCCGGCGACCACCTGCAGCTGCAGCACGAGCAGCAGGAACACCGTGCCGAGGGCGGCGTAGACGGCGAAGGTGACGAGGTTGGCGGCGGTGAACTGCCGCGAGGAGAAGACGTCGAGCGGCAGCATCGGGTGGCTCGACCGGTGCTCGACGAGCACGAACGCCGCGAGCAGCAGCACGCCCAGCGCCAGGCCCGCGGCCTCGACCGCCGACAGCCCCCGCTCGCCCGCCCCCACCAGCCCGTACGTGAGGCCCGCGAGCCCCAGCGCGCCGAGCGCCGCCCCCGCGACGTCGAGGCGCGGGTCGAGCTCCTCGTCGCGCGACTCGGGCACGTGGCGCAGGGTCACGACGACGACGAGCACCGCGAGCGGCACGTTGACGAGGAAGACCAGCCGCCAGCTCACCTCGACGAGCAGGCCGCCGACGAAGGGCCCGACGGCCGCGGCGATGCCGCCGAGCCCCGACCACGCGCCGACCGCCTTGGCGCGGTCCTCCGGCGCGAACGCCGCCGCGATCATCGCCAGGCTGCCGGGCGTGAGCAGGGCGCCGCCGACGCCCTGCAGCACGCGGGCGGCGACGAGCACCTCGACGCTCGGCGCGAGACCGCACAGCACGGAGGCGACGGCGAACCACACCGTGCCGACGAGGAAGACCCGCCGCCGGCCGAGCAGGTCGCCGAGGGCGCCGCCGAGCAGGATCAGCGCGGCGAGGCTCAGCACGTAGCCGTTGACGGTCCACTGCAGGCCGTCGAAGCCCGCGTCGAGGTCCTCGCCGAGGGCGGGCAGGGCGATGTTGACGATGGTGCTGTCGAGCAGCGCCAGGCCGCTGCCCAGCACCGCCGCCAGCAGCACCCAGCGCCCGCGCGCGCTGGCGTACGCGACCTGCTCCACCCGCCGACCCCGATCTGTGGGACACTCTTCCCATGCAGGACGCCGGCGCTCTCGACCCCTTCTGGGTCAGCCGCCGCCCCGCCCTGTTCGACACCAGCTGTCGCTGACGACGCCCCGCACCCTCCTCCGTCGTCCTGCCTACCGCCAGTGGTGATCCCCCGTGACCAGCCTGCTCCGCCGCCCGACCGCCCTGCCCGCCCCCGCCCTGCTGGCGGTGGTGACCCGCCTCGCCGTGCAGCCCGCGCTGTGGCGGCCCGCCGTCCGCTTCGACACCGCCTCCCGGCACTGGGAGCGCCTGCCCGGCCCCGACGGGGTCGACGTCTGGCTGCTCACCTGGCTGCCCGACCAGTCCACCGAGCTGCACGACCACGGCGAGTCGGCCGCGGCCTTCACCGTGCTGTCCGGCGCGGTCGACGAGACCCGCCCGCTGCCGCCCACCGGCGCCCTGCGCACCCGGCGGCTGCGCGCCGGCGCGACCCGGTGGGTGCCGCCGGGCGCCCTGCACGACGTGCGCGGCAGCGCGGGCGGGCCGGCCGTCAGCCTGCACGCGTACAGCCCGCCGCTGTCGTCGATGACCTACTACGACGACGCGCTGCGCCCGGTGCGCACGACCTCGGGCCGGGAGCCCGAGGAGCGGTGACCACCGTCGACGACCTGCTCGCCGCCGCGCGGGCCCGGCTGCAGCGGGTCGCCCCGGCGCAGGCGGCGGCCGAGCACGCCGGCGGCGCGCTGCTCGTCGACATCCGGCCCGCGTGGCAGCGGGCCCGCGACGGCGAGGTGCCCGGCAGCCTCGTCGTGGAGCGCAACCACCTCGAGTGGCGGCTCGACCCGGCCTCGGGGGCGCGCCTGCCGGAGGCGGTCGACCACGACGTGCGGGTGCTGGTGCTCTGCGAGGAGGGCTACACGTCCTCGCTCGCCGCGGCGGCGCTGCACGACCTCGGGCTGCACCGCGCGACCGACGTCGAGGGCGGCTTCGCCGCCTGGGCGCGCGCCGGCCTGCCGGTGCGGCCCGGCGCCACCCCCGTGGGCGGGAGCCCGGTGCACGCCCGCCCGTGATGCACGGCTGTTGCAGGTGAGGTACGCGGGACGGCCCGGGAACACGCGGGCGCCCGGTCGTGCTTGGGTGCGACCGTGAGCTCCCGCCCCGTGCTGCTGACGGTCGACGACGACCCGGCGGTGAGCCGCGCGCTCGCGCGCGACCTGCGCCGGCGCTACGGCGAGACCCACCGCGTCGTGCGCGCCGAGTCCGGCCCCGCCGCGCTCGAGGCGCTGACCGAGCTGGTCGTCCGCGGCGAGCAGGTCGCGGTGCTGCTCGCCGACCACCGCATGCCCGGCATGACCGGCGTCGACTTCCTCGAGCAGGCCATGGACGTCGAGCCGTCCGCCAAGCGCGTGCTGCTCACCGCGTACGCCGACACCGACGCGGCGATCCGCGCCATCAACGACGTCGACCTCGACCGCTACCTGCTCAAGCCGTGGGACCCGCCCGAGGAGCGCCTCTACCCCGCGCTCGACGAGCTGCTGGCCGAGTGGGCCGCGCGCACGCCGCCGGCGTTCACCGGCGCGACCGTGCTCGGGCACCAGTGGTCCGAGGGCACGCAGCAGGCCAAGGAGTTCCTCGCGCGCAACCAGGTGCCCTACCGCCACCTCGACGTGCGCAGCGACGAGGGCGCCCGGCTGCTCGAGCTGGCCGGCGGCGGCGCGGGCGCCGACCTGCCCGTCGTGCTGCTGCCCGACGGCGCCGTGCTGCGCGCGCCGACGACCCGCGAGCTCGCCGACGGCGTCGGCCTGGCCACCACCGCCGAGCGCCCGTTCTACGACGTCGTCGTGGTCGGCGGCGGGCCCGCCGGGCTCGGCTCGGCGGTGTACGCCGCCAGCGAGGGCCTGCGCACGCTGCTCGTCGAGCGCGCCGCGACCGGCGGCCAGGCCGGGCAGAGCAGCCGCATCGAGAACTACCTCGGCTTCCCGCGCGGGCTCTCCGGCGCCGACCTCGCCGGCCGCGCCCGCGAGCAGGCGCTGCGCTTCGGCGTCGAGGTGCTCACCACCTCCGAGTGCGTCGGCGTCGAGCCCCACGGCGAGGGGCGCACCGTGCGCTTCGCCGACGGCAGCGAGGTGACCGCGCACGCCGTCGTGCTCGCCACCGGGGTGTCGTACACCAAGCTCGGCGCCGAGGGCGTCGACGCCTTCACCGGCCGCGGCGTCTACTACGGCGCCGCCGCGCACGAGGCCGTCAACTGCCGCGACCAGGTCGTGCACGTCGTCGGCGCCGCCAACTCCGCCGGCCAGGCGGCGCTGTTCTTCGCCGAGCACGCCAGCGAGGTCGTCATGGTCGTGCGCGGCGACGACCTGCGCCGCTCGATGTCGGAGTACCTCGTCGCCCGCATCGAGGCGCACCCGCGCATCCGCGTGCGCACCTGCACCGAGGTCGTCGGCGGCTCCGGCGGCGACCACCTCGAGCGGCTCGTGCTGCAGACGCAGCAGGGGCGCGAGGAGGTCGAGGGCGGCTGGCTGTTCGTCTTCATCGGCGCCGCGCCGCGCACCGACTGGCTGGGCGACGGCTTCGTGCGCGACGCGCGCGGCTTCGTCGTCACCGGCCCGGAGCTCGGCGACCGCCCGCCCGGGTGGCCGCTCGCCCGCGCGCCGTACCTGCTCGAGAGCAGCGTGCCCGGCGTCTTCGTCGCCGGCGACGTGCGCGCCACCTCGGTCAAGCGCGTGGCGTCGGCCGTCGGCGAGGGCGCCCTGGCCGTGACGCTCGTCCACCGCTACCTGGGGGAGACGCTGTGAGCACTCCGACCGCCGACGACCTGCGCACGCTGTTCCTGTTCGAGGGCCTCAGCGACGCGCAGCGCGACTGGCTCGCCGCGCGCGCCGAGCGCGCCACGTACGACGACGGCGCCGTCGTGTTCCGCCAGGGCGAGCCGGCGACGCACCTGTACGTGCTGCTCGAGGGCGGCATCCGGCTGTCGCGCGCCGCGGGCGGCGAGGAGCTGACCGTCAACGAGACGACGCACCGCGGGTCGTACGGCGGCGCCACGCGCGCGTACGTCGACGAGGTCGACCGCACGTACGGCAACACCTTCACCACCACGCAGCCGTCGACCTTCCTGCGCTGGCTCGCCGACGACTTCGCGACCTTCATGCGCACCCAGCTGCCGATGGCGGTGCACCTGCTCGACGGGCTCTACAACGGGCTGCGGCTCACCGAGGGCGCGGTGCAGCAGCGCGAGCACCTCGCCCGGCTCGGCACGCTGTCGGCGACGCTCGCGCACGAGCTGAACAACCCCGCGGCCGCGGCCGTCCGCGCGACCGGGCAGCTGCGCGGCCGGGTCGCCGGCATGCGCGGCAAGCTCGCGATGCTCGCCGCGGCCAAGCTCGACGCCGACCTGCTCGCCCGGCTGGTCTCCTGCCAGGAGCACGCCGTCGAGCTGGCCGCCAAGGGACGCCGCACGCCGCGCACGGCCATGGAGGAGAGCGACCTCGAGGACGCCCTCGCCGACCGGCTCGACGAGCTCGGCGTGCCCGGCGGCTACGACCTCGCGCCGGTCTTCGCCGGCAACGGCCTCGGGCCGGAGTGGCTCGACGAGGTGGTGGAGGCGGCCGAGGGCTCGCTCGAGGGCGCCCTGCGCTGGCTGGCGTACGCGCTGGAGACCGAGTCGCTCATGGACGAGATCGAGGACGCGACCGCCCGCATCTCCACGCTCGTCGCGTCGGTGAAGAGCTACTCCTACGTCGACAGCTCCTCGGTGCAGGAGGTCGACGTGCACACCGGCCTCGACAGCACCGTCGTGATGATGGGCCACAAGCTGCAGGGCGTGAAGGTCGTGCGCGAGTACGCCGACGACCTGCCGAAGGTGCCAGCGCACGCCGCGGAGCTCAACCAGGTCTGGACCAACCTCATCGACAACGCCGCCGACGCGATGGGCGGCACCGGCACGCTCGTGCTGCGCACCCGCGCCGAGGGCGACGAGCTCGTCGTCGAGGTGGCCGACGACGGCCCGGGCATCCCCGCGGAGGTGCAGGCGCGCGTCTTCGAGCCGCTGTTCACCACCAAGCCGCCGGGGCGCGGCAGCGGGCTCGGTCTCGACAGCGCGCGGCGCATCGTCGAGGCCCGCCACCACGGTCGGCTCGGCTTCGACACCGGCCCGGACGGCACCTGCTTCGCCGTGCGGCTGCCGCTGCAGCAGAGGCTCGCCTAGTGGACGGGCTGCTGCTGGCGTCCGAGGCCGGCGGGCCGCCGGCGTTCCTCACGCCCGTCGCCGGGCTGCTCGTCACCGCCGCGGCGATCGGCTACCTGTGCGTGCGCGTGCGGGTCGTGCCGATCGTGGGCTTCCTGCTCGCCGGCGTGCTCGTCGGCCCCAACGCGCTCGGCCTGCTCGAGGAGCGCGAGGTGCTCGAGGCGGCGGCCGAGGTCGGCGTCATCCTGCTGCTGTTCACCATCGGCATCGAGTTCTCGCTCGACCGGCTGGGGCGGATCCGCCGGCTCGTGCTGCTCGGCGGGTCGGTGCAGGTGCTCGGCGCCGTCGCCCTCACCACGGGCGTGCTGGTGCTGCTCGACGTCGACCTCGGCAGCGCGGTCTTCACCGGCTTCCTCGTCGCCCTGTCGTCGACCGCGCTCGTGCTCAAGCTGCTCGGCGACCGCGGGCAGACCGCGACGCCCACCGGCCAGGCCGGCATCGCGCTGCTCGTCTTCCAGGACCTCGCCGTCGTGCTCATGGTGCTGCTGCTGCCCGTGCTCTCGGGCGAGGGCGGCGGCGCGCCGGAGCTCGGGGTCGCGCTCGGCACGGCGCTGCTCGTCATCGTCGTCACGCTCGTCGCCGCGCGGCGCGTCGTGCCGCCGCTGCTCGAGGCCGTCGCGCGCGCCTGCTCGCCCGAGGTCTTCCTGCTCACCGTCATCGCGCTGTGCCTCGGCACCGCCTACCTCACCTCGCTCGCCGGGGTGTCGGTGTCGCTCGGCGCCTTCCTCGCCGGCCTGGTCGTGTCGGAGTCGCGGCACAGCGCGCACGCGCTCGGCGAGATCCTGCCGCTGCAGATCCTGTTCTCCGCCGTGTTCTTCCTGTCGGTCGGCACGCTGCTCGACGTCGGGTTCCTCGTCGAGGAGCCGCTGCTCGTGCTCGCCGCCGTCGGCCTGGTGCTCGGCGTCAAGGTGCTCACCACGCTGGTCGCTACCCGCGCCGTCGGCCTGCCGCTCGCGACCGGCGCCTCGCTGACGCTGCTGCTCGCGCAGGTCGGCGAGTTCGCCTTCGTGCTCGAGACCGCCGGCCGCGACGAGGGGCTGTCGCCCGCCGGCCTCGGCGACGACGGCTCGCAGGCCTTCATCGCCGCCACCGTCCTGCTGCTGGTGGCCACGCCGGGGCTCGCCGCCCTCGGCCGCACGCTCGCCGGCCGGGTCGATCGCAGCCGGCTGTCGCGGGCGGCCCGCGTGCAGGACGCCCCGCCCCCGCCCGCCGACGGGCACGTGCTCATCTCCGGCTGGGGCAGCACCGCCCGGCACCTCGCCGCCGAGCTGCAGGCCGCCGGCGTGCCGGTCGTCGTCACGACGCTCAACCCCGACGGCGCCAACGAGGCGGAGGCCGCCGGGCACGCCGTCGTGCGCGGCGACTCGACCCGCCGGCACGTGCTCGACGAGGCCGGGCTCACCCGCGCCCGCATGGTCGTCATCGGCGACGACACCCCGGAGACCGCGGCGCAGATCGCCGGCGTCGTCGCGACCGCCGTGCCCGGCACCCCGATCATCGCGCGGGCCGACGACGACGACGCCGTGGAGGAGCTCGCGGCGGCGGGCGTCGACCGCGTCGTGCTCGGCGACCGCGCGACCCACCGCTCGGTCGCGCAGGCGGTGCGCGCCGCTCTCGGCAAGCCGCCGCTGGCGAGCCCGCCGCCCGGGCTGACCGTCGTCGACACCACGGCCGTCGTCGACTGGCGGCCCGACGCCGCCACCGCCTGCGCCCACAGCGACGAGGCGCACCCCGTGGTGCCCCGCACGGCCGGCTGCGCCGTGTGCCTCAAGCACGGCGACACCTGGGTGCACCTGCGGCTGTGCGTCACCTGCGGCCACGTCGGCTGCTGCGACTCCTCGCCCGGCCGGCACGCCGCCGCGCACGCCGCCGCCGAGGGCCACGACCTCATCACCTCCGCCGAGCCCGGCGAGGACTGGGGCTGGTGCTACGTCGACGAGCGCGAGCTCGCCCGCGGCTAGCGCGCTGGGCCGTCATGACCGCGGGGGTCAGCCGGCGCGGAGCTGCTCCAGGTGGCCCGGCCAGCTCGACGCGAAGCCGGGGTGCAGCAGGCGGCCGCTCACGGCCTCGACCGGCACCCACTCCAGCGCGAGGCTCTCGCCGTCGAGGGGCTGCACGTCGAGCGGGCGGTCGGCGGTGGCGACGACGGTCGTGTAGGCCCAGCCGCCGTGGTCGTCGACGACCCGGTCGAGCACGCGCACGTCGCCGGCGCGCAGGCCCGCCTCCTCGCCGGCCTCGCGCAGGGCCGCCTGGTCGGCGGTCTCCGCGCGCGCCCGCGCCCCGCCGGGGATGCCCCACGTGTCGCCGTGGTGGCTCCAGGGCGCGCGGTGCTGCAGCAGCACGCGGCCGTCGGCGACGAGCAGCAGCCCGGCCGCGCCGTACACGCCCCAGTGCCGGTGGCCGCGCGCGCAGCGCGTCCACCCGTCGCCGTCAGCCACCGGCGCGGGGCCGCTCCCCCGCCGCCTCCGGCCGGGGCAGCAGGGCGGCCGGCAGCGGTGCGCCGGACGGGCCGAGCCGCTCGACCGGCGTCGCCGGGTCGGTGCGCACGAAGCCGGTCTCGGTGGCGGGCACGCCCGCGCGGCGGTCCGGCAGGTGCCGCACGACGCGCGCGCGGGCGCGCAGCGCGGCCTCGGCGGCGCGGACGACGGGGCGCGGCGCGGGGTCCCAGCCGAAGGCGCGCAGCAGCGGCTCGTCGCACAGGGCGTGCACGGCGGTGCGGGTGACGCGCGCCGGCACCGGCGCGAACCAGCGCACGAACAGCTCGCGGGTCGCGGTGCCGACCGCCTCGGTGCCGCGGGTGCGCCCGAAGTGCTCCTCCTCGTACGCCGCCGAGAACGCGAGCGTCTCGGCGAAGGTCGGCGGCAGGCCGCGGATGCCCATGCGCCGGCCGAGCTCGGCGTAGTAGGTCTGCGTGATGACCTGCTCGTGCGCGCTCATCGGCCGCCAGCCGAAGCGCTCGATCCACCGCGCCGGGACGGCGACGAAGGTCGACAGCACGTAGGCGTAGTCCTCGTCGGCGATGTCGAAGCGGGCGTGGATGCGGTTGATGCGGCGGATCGCCGCGCGGCCCTGCGGGCTCTCGAAGCCGTGCTCGGCGGGCGCCGACAGCAGCAGCACCGTGTCGTCGTAGCGCTTCTGGGTGCGCTGCTCGAACTCCTGCGTGGCGTGCAGCAGGTCGCCGACCGACGGCACGGCGTACGTGCGCAGCAGGGCGAGCTCGAGCGCCCGCGCGGTGTCCCACGGGAAGGCCCACGCGGCGTGCAGCCGGTAGCCCTCCTCGTAGTCGCGCTCGGGGTCGAGCGCCTGGATCCGCTCGAGGACCGAGCCGCCCCGGGTGTCAGCCGCCATGCGGCTGACCCTCCCCGAGGGGCGGCGCGGTGTCCACCTGCCCGAGCTCGGCCGAGACGGCGGCGGCCATCGCGGTGCGGAAGCTGGCGAGCAGCGCCTGGGCGGCGACCGGCTGCAGCCGCTCGACGGTCTCCTGGATGGCGGGCCACTCGGCGTCCGGCGCCCCGCGCGCGACGAAGCCGGCCCAGACGGTGTCGTGGAACATCTGCACGTACGTCTCGGCGGCCCGCATGACCAGGTCGGCGACCTGGATCTGCGCCTCGACCAGGGTGCCCGGGTCGACGCCCAGCCGCACGACCTGCATGCCCGCGGCGAGCAGGGGCGGGTCGAGCACCCGCACGCGGCCGCCCTCGAGCAGCTCGACGAGCCCGAGCGCCTCGAGCCGCTGCAGCAGCTCCGGGTCCTGGGGCTGCCCGGCCTGCGCCGCGAGCGCCCGGCCGTCGGTCTCGTACGGCTCCTCGGGGAGCCACGGCGCGAGCAGCGCGCGGTGCAGGGCGAGCGACGCGGGGCCGGCCGTCTGCGGCCCGTCGGCGAGCGTCTTCTCGATGGCGGCGAGGGTGTGGCCCTGCCCGAGCATCTCGCGCACGAGCAGCAGCCGGTCGACGTGCTGCGGGCCGTAGTAGCCGGTGCGGCCGACCAGGCGCGGCGGCGGGAGCAGTCCGCGGGCGGCGTAGGCGCGCAGGTTGCGGACCGTCATCCCGACGCGCGCGGCGAGCTCGTCGACCGTGAGCTCGTCAGCCTCCTGCGCGGTCATCCCCTGATCCTGCCGGATCGTCGGCCAGCGGGTCGGGCGGAGCGTGCCGGTCGCGCCACACGACGCCCCCGACGACGGCCGACACGAGCACCGCCGGCACGACGAACGGCGCCGCGACGACGAACGGGTGGTGGGCGAGCAGCAGCTCGGCCGCGAGCGGCCCCATCAGACCGGCTGGGGCGTGCGGGGCCGGGGCGCGGGCTCGGTGCTCTGCGCGACGGGCGGCGCGCCGGAGGCGGCGCTGAGCCGGCCGACGCCCCACGACAGGGCGCTCACCAGGGCGATCGAGCAGGCGAGGACGACGAGCGACGCGACGCCCCACAGCCAGGCGGGCGCACCGAGGTCGCGCTCGCGCTGCAGCAGCTCGATCTCGGGCACGAGCGGGCGGGTCGAGGTGGCCTCGGCCGGCACCTCCTCGGCGTCGATCGCGGCGTCGGCCGGCAGCCAGACCGGGCTGGCGTAGAGCGCGCGGCCGTCGTGCAGGCGCACGAGCGTCTTCCAGTCGCCGGTGATCGGCACGGGCGAGGTGGTGCGGTAGCTGCCGTCGTCCTGGCGCTCGAGCTCCTCGACGACCAGGCCGCCGCCCTGCCAGGCGGTGATCTGCAGCCACGAGGGGTCGTCGACCGCGGAGGCCGGCTCGAGGGTGACGGTGGCCTGCGACTCCGCAGCGCCCGGGTCGTCGAGCGCGACGGTGGCGGTCACGCCCGAGGGCACGGTGGCCAGCAGGCCGTTGGCCGCGACGGCGGCCAGGGCGAGCACGGAGGCGACGACGACCGTGCGGCTGACCGCCGGGCGCGGCAGGTCGCCGCGCAGGCCGAGGGCCAGCAGCGCGCCGCAGGCGCCGGCGCCGACCGCGACGACGGTGGCCATGAGGGTGCCCTCGACGAGCACGTCGGAGCCCCACGGCAGCGGCATCATCACCTGCGACCAGGCGCCCTCGACCGCGGTGCCGACGGTGCCGATGAGCACGCCGGCGACGACGCCGAAGGGCAGTGCGCGCTTCACCAGCGGGGTGAGGCCCAGCAGCTCGACGAGCAGGGCGCTGCCCAGGTAGAGCGGGGCGTACGGGGTCGGCTCGCCGAGCACGGGGCCGACGACGACGCCCATGGCGCCGCGGACGACGAGGAAGAACACGACGGCGCCGAGCGCCGCGCCGCGGCCGGCCCACAGGCGGGCGGCGACGAGGGCGAGGGCCGCGGCGCCGGCGATCATCATCGGCTGCAGGGCGAGGCGGAACTGCGGGACGCCGAAGTCGTACTCGGCCTGGAAGACCGACAGGCCGATGATGAGGCCGCCGAACGCGGAGATGTGGCGGACCTGGGCGAGGACCTTGCCGACGCCGGGGGCCGGCGCGCGGTGCGAGGCCAGGCGGCCCTCGCGCTCGAGCACGAGGATGCCGACGATCGACAGGCCGGCGCCGGTGATGAGCATCAGGTGCGTCGGGCCCCACAGCGTGACGTCCTGGCCGAACAGGCGGTGCCAGACGTCGTCGAGCGGGAAGCCGAGCAGCGCGTAGAAGCCGGCGGAGGCGATGAGCACGCCGCCGACCGGGGCGCGCCAGGTGCGGGTGAGGCGCACGGACGCCGGGCCGGGCTCGGTGTCGAGCGGCAGCAGCACGGCGAGCATGCCGGCGGCGAAGACGCCGAACAGGCCGACGAGGATGAAGTAGTGCGCCGGGTTGGCCAGCGGCCCCTCGTCGCGGCCCTGGCCGATGTGCAGCGAGATGTCCCAGAGCATGCCGAACAGCGCGATGAGCAGCGACGTCGTCGTCATGAGCGTCGGCAGCGCCACCCAGCCCGGCAGGCCGAGGGGGCGGCCGAGGCGGTCGGCGGCGTCGCCGAGCACCGTGGTGCGGCGCGTGCGGTGGGCCCACCCCAGCGCGAGCAGCGCGGCGGTGACGAGGCCGACGGCGAGGGTGGCGCCGAAGACCTCGCCCAGGGCGGCGCCGCCGGCCGGCGGCGTGGTCTCGGCAGCCTGCTGCAGCAGAGGTGTCATGGGAGAAGGGAACAACGAACGATGTGACACGTCAAGGTGTCACGTCGACCTGGTGCCCGACGTCACCTCCGGTCACGGGGCGTGACGGCCCGGCCGTCCGGTCGCCGACCCCGTCCCGTCACCTGCGTGCGGCACACTTCCGGGTCGGACACGAGAGCACGAGGGGGGCGCCAGTGAGCACGTGGGAGTCGACCGCCCTGCCGGACCGGGGCACCGCCCACGTCCACCGGCTCGAGGGCGAGCTGGACGCCACCGCGCTGTCGCGGCTGCGCGAGCTGCTGGAGGGCCCGCGCGACGAGGTGCTCGTGCTCGACCTGTCGCAGGTCGGCCACGTCGGCGCCGCCGCGCTGCGCCTGCTGGCCGTCGACGCCGAGTTGCGCCGCCGCGTGGGCGGGGCGCTGCGCCTCGTCGGCGTGCGGTACGGCCTGCTCCGGGTGCTCGCCGGCGCCGGGCTGCTGGCCCTCGCGGGCGCGCTGCCCGCGTCCGCGGTGGACGCCCCCGGCCCGGAGGCGCTTCCCCTGCCCGCCTGAGCGGCGTACAGTGGTTGAAGGTTCAACGAAGGGACCGGACACCATGGCCGTCAGCCGCCTCAACCACGCCGTCCTGCACGTCCGCGAGACCGCGCGCACCGTCGCGTTCTACCGCGACGTCCTCGGCTTCTCCGTCGTCGCCGAGCTGCCCGGCGGGCACGGC
>CANKBT010000047.1 GCA_947479995.1 Frankiaceae bacterium
CCCTCCGTCTCAGCGTCGCGGGGTGCTCGGGGGAAGGCCCGCGGCGCCATCGTACGGCCGACCCGGGCAGACCGCGGGTGCGGTTTCCCCAGCCGCGAGCCGGCCCCGGGACCAGCCCCGGGACCGGCCCGGCTCCGGCCTCAGCCGTCCTCGCAGTCCAGCCCGTGGGCGATGAGGTGGCGGTACTCCTGCACCTTGGCCCGCAGCACCGCCAGGTCGTCCTCGAGCTCGGCGATGCGCGCCTGCACCTGCGCCTCGTGCGCCAGCAGCAGCCCCATGCGCACCGGGTGGGTGGCCAGCTCGCCGCCGCCGGCCTGCACGAAGGCCCGGACGTCGGCGACGGGCATGCCGGTGCGGCGCAGCGCCTGCACGAGCCGCACGAACCGCAGCGCCGCCGGCCCGTAGGTGCGCCGCCCGTCGCGGGTCCGGCCGACGAGCGGGAGCAGCCCCTCGCGCTCGTACCAGCGCAGCGTGTCCTGGGTCAGGCCGGTCGCCGCGGCGACCTCCCCGATGCCGAGGGCGTCGGGCGGGGCGGCGACGGCGGTCATGCCCCCACGCTAGGCCTGCAGGTCGAGCACGAAGCGCCACCGCACGTCGCCGGCGGCGAGCCGGTCGAACGCCTCCTGCACGCGCGCCGCGGGCAGCACCTCGACGTCGGCGGCGACGCCGTGCTCGGCGCAGAACGCCAGCAGGTCGGCGGTGTCGCGCGACCCGGCCGACCCCGACGCCGTGAGGCGCCGCCGGCCGAGCAGCAGGCTCAGCGCGCCCACCTCGTACGTGTCGGGGATGCCAAGCACGCAGAGGGTGCCGTCCATGTCGAGCACCTCGGCGTACGGCGTGAGGTCGTGCTTGCCGGACGCCGTGTCGAGCACGAGGTCGAAGGCGCGCGCGTGGCGGGCCATGTCGTCGGGGTCGGTCGAGACGACCACCTCGTCGGCGCCGAGCGCGAGGGCGTCGGCGGCCTTGGCGGGCGAGGTGGTGAAGACGGCGACCGAGGCGCCGAGGGCCTTGCCGAGCTTGACGGCGAGGTGGCCGAGGCCGCCCAGGCCGACCACGCCGAGCCGCGTGCCGGGGCCGACGCCGTAGCGGCGCAGCGGCTGCCAGACGGTCACGCCCGCGCACATCAGCGGCGCGGCCGCGGCGGCGTCGAGGCCGTCGGGCAGCGCGTACGCGAAGGCCTCCCGCACGACGTACGTGCTGGCGTACGCGCCGTGGGTGCGGGTGCCGTCGACCCGGTCGCGGCCGCCGTACGTGAGCGTCGGGTACTCGAGGCAGTAGCTCTCCTCCTGCGCGAGGCAGGAGGCGCAGGCGCCGCAGGAGTCGACGATGTTGCCGACCGCGACGCGATCGCCGACCGCGAAGCGCGTGACCTCGGCGCCGACCGCCTCGACCACGCCGGTGAACTCGTGGCCGGGCACGAGCGGCAGGTCGCCGCTCCCGGCCCCCTCGACGGCGTGCAGGTCGGTGTGGCACACCCCGCAGTGCGTCACCCGCACGACGAGGTCGTCCGGCCGCGGGTCGCGCCGCGGCACGTCCCAGGGCTGCAGGCGCCCTCCGGCCTCGAGCAGGGCCCACCCGGTCGCGTGCGTCATGCCGTCTCCTCCCGACGGCGCCTCGGAGCGGCGCCCGTCGCCGCGGACGCTAGGAGCTGGAGTGCGCTCCAGCGCAAGTCCGCGTCACGCCGGCCGGACGAGGGCCGCGTGCAGGTGCCGGGCCGCGGCGTCGGTGAGGGCGGCGACCTGGTCGACGACGGCGCGCAGCCGCGCCGCGTCGTCGCCGGCGTCGCGCCACGCCTCGGCGTGCAGCGGGTCGAGCCCCTCCGGCCGCGCGCAGAGCGCCCCCACGAGGTCGCCGACGACCTCGCGCTCGCGCTCCTGCGCCGCGACGACGCCCGGCCGCGCCATGACGTAGCGCGCGGCGACCGCCTTGAGCAGCGCGCACTCCGCGCGCTCGCGCCGGGGCACGACGAGGTCGGCGGCGTAGCGCGTCAGCGGCCCGTCGCCGTACCGCGCGCGGGTCGCGTCCTCGGCCGACGTGCAGAAGCGGCCGATGAGCTCGCTGGCCGTCGCCTTGAGGGCGGCGGTGGCGGCGGCTCCCCCGTCGTACGACGCCGGCAGCAGCGGCAGCAGGTCGTCGAAGGCGGCGCGCAGGTCGGCCGCGCTCTCCCCGCTGTACGCCGCGGCGGCGACCTCCGCGACGGCGTCGCGCTCCTCCGGGTCGGCCAGCCGCTCGAGCCGCACCAGCCCGGCGAGCACGCCGTCCTCGAGGTCGTGCACCGAGTAGGCGACGTCGTCCGACCAGTCCATGACCTGCGACTCGAGGCAGCGCCGCTCCCCCGGCGCGCCCTCGCGCAGCCAGCGGAACACCGGGAGGTCGTCGTCGTAGACGCCGTACTTGGCGGTGCCCTCGCGCCGGGGCCAGGGGTACTTCGTCGCCGCGTCGAGCGCCGCGCGCGTGAGGTCGAGGCCCGCCCCCGGCACCTTGACCTCGAGCCGGGTGAGCACCCGCAGCGACTGCGCGTTGCCCTCGAAGCCGCCGCACGGCTGCGCGGCGGCGTCGAGCGCCGTCTCCCCGTTGTGCCCGTACGGCGGGTGGCCGAGGTCGTGCGCGAGGCAGGCCGCGTCGACGAGGTCGGGGTCGCAGCCGAGGGCCGCCCCCACCTCGCGGCCGATCTGCGCGCACTCCAGCGAGTGCGTGAGCCGGGTGCGCGGCGCGGCCGGCGAGGCCGTGACCGGCTCGACGACCTGCGTCTTGCCGGCCAGGCGGCGCAGGGCCCCGGAGTGCAGCACCCGCGCGCGGTCGCGCTGGAACGACGACCGGCCGTCGCGCTCCGGCCCGCCGACGCGGCGGGCGCGGTCCGCGTCGGCGTAGGTCACGCCGCGACGATAGGGCGCGGGGTGCTCAGGGGCGCCCGCCGCGCGCCCGGTGGGCACGGCTCACGCGCTTCCACTTCGCGCGCTCCTCGGCCCGCAGCCGGGCGTCGGTGCGCCGGGCCTGGAAGGCGACCTCGCGCTGCAGCTGCTGCCAGGAGGCCAGCCGCGCCGCCGGCAGCGCGCCGTCGTGCACGGCCGTCAGCACGGCGCAGCCCGGCTCGGTGCCGTGGCCGCAGTCGGAGAAGCGGCACTGCACGACGAGCGCGTCGACGTCGGGGAAGGCGCGGGCGACGGCGTCCTCGCCGGCGCGCACCGCCACCTCCCGCAGGCCCGGGGTGTCGATGACGACGGCCCCGCTCGGCAGCACCACCAGCTCGCGGTGGCTGGTCGTGTGCCGGCCCTCGCCGTCGGTCGCGCGCACCTCGCCGGTGGCCATGGCCTCGGTGCCGGCGAGCGCGTTGACGAGCGTCGACTTGCCGGCGCCGGAGGCGCCCAGCAGCACCAGCGTCGTGCCGGGGGTGTCGTACGCCGCGAGCTCGGAGAGGTCGCCGGTCGCGGCGGAGACGGCGGCGACCACGACGCCGGGGGCCGACCTCGCGACCTGCGCGCGGACCGCGGCGAGGTCGTCGCACAGGTCGGCCTTGGTGAGCACGACGACCGGCTCGGCGCCGCTGTCCCAGGCCAGCACGAGCAGCTGCTCGAGGCGCGGCGCGGGCACTGGCACGTGCAGGCCGAAGCAGAGCAGGACGGCGTCGACGTTGGCCGCGAGCGGCTGCGCCGCGCTGTGGCCGGAGGCGACGCCGCGGGACAGCAGGCTGGTGCGCGGCAGGAGCGCGACCGCGCGGGTGCGGTCGTCGTCGAGGGCGACGCGGTCGCCGACGGTGGCGACCTCGCCGCGGGGCAGGGCGAGGACGCGCAGCGGTCCGTCGTCGGTGAGGACGTCGTACGCGCCGCGGTCGACGCGGGTGATGCGGGCGTTCAGCACAGCGGGGGCCTCTCGGGCAGGGGAGGCGGCCGCGCGGGGTGCGTCAGGCCGCCGGGGCGGGGCGGAGCAGCACGGCGTCCACGGCTCGACCCCCTCTCGTCCCTCGTCCGGTGTGCGCGCGCGGGTGCGCGGTGCGGCGAGCGTCGCAGGGCCGCCGCCGGTGCGCGAGCGGTTTTCGGGGCAGGGGCAGGACATGCGCGTCGTCCTCGCCGGAGGCCACGGCCAGATCGCCCTCCGCCTCGAGCGGCTGCTCGCCGACCGCGGCGACGTCGCCGTCGGCCTGGTGCGCGACCCGTTGCAGGTGCAGGACCTGCGCGCAGCGGGCGCCGAGGCCGTCGTCTGCGACCTCGAGCGCACGACCGCCGCCCAGCTCGCCGGCCACCTGCAGGGCGCCGACGCCGTCGTCTTCGCCGCGGGCGCCGGTCCGGGCAGCGCGCCCGGGCGCAAGGAGTCCGTCGACCGCGACGGCGCCGTGCTGCTGGCCGAGGCCGCCGTGCTGGCCGGGGTCCGCCGCTACCTGCTGGTGTCGTCGATGGGCGCGGGCGCCGCGCCGCCGCCCGGCACCGACGAGGTCTTCGCCGGCTACCTGGCGGCCAAGACCGCCGCCGAGGAGGCCCTGCGCACGCACGACGACCTCGACTGGACGGTGCTGCGCCCCGGCGCGCTCACGGACGACCCCGGCACGGGCCTGATCGAGCTGGCGCCGAGCGTCGCGCGCGGGTCGGTGCCGCGCGACGACGTCGCGGCCGTGCTCGCCGCCCTGCTCGACGCGCCGTGGTCGCACGGCGCGGTGCTCGAGCTGGTCGCCGGCGCGACGCCGGTTCAGGCCGCGTCGGGCCCGGCGTCGCTCGAGGCGCCGAAGACGCGGTAGAAGAGGTAGCCCGCGGTCTCGCGGGCGATGTAGCGCGCCTGCGTGCCGCGGGTGCGCACCGACGGGCCCTGCCGCGTCGGCGACGTCACGGCGTCGATGCCGAGGTCGTTGGCCATCCGGCGCGAGCGCAGCGAGTGCCACGGGTCGGTGACCAGGACGGCCGTCGACCAGCCCTGCGCGTCCATCTCCTCGGCCAGCGCGCGCAGCGACTGCAGCGTGTCGCGGCCCTCCTCGACGGCGAGCACCTCGTCGACGCCCTGCCCCTCGAGGTAGGCCTTGCCGGCCGCCGCCTCGGTCGTGCGGTCGCCCGGCGCGCCGCCGCCGACGGTGACGACGCGCGGCGCGACGCCCTCGTCGTACAGCTCCTGCGCGTGCTCCAGCCGCGCCTCGAAGACCGAGCTCGGGCGGCCGTCGTACTGGCTCGCGCCGAGCACGACGATGACGTCGCTCGGGCGCCGGTCGTCGCTGCGCGCGACCCACCACACGCTGGCCGCCGTGCCGCCGACCACGAGCACGACGAGCACGACCAGCCCCGCGAGGACGCGGCGCACGGTCTTGGACAGCAGCAGGAGCGGCACCGCGACAGTGTCGCTCAGGCGGTGTCGCGCCCGCGTGAGGCGGCGTCGTCCGCGCCGCGCGCGGCGACCGCGGCGCGGCCGGCCTCGAGGCGCGCGACGGGCACGCGGAACGGCGAGCACGACACGTAGTCCAGGCCGACCTCGTGGAAGAAGTGCACGCTGTCGGGGTCGCCGCCGTGCTCGCCGCAGACGCCGAGCTTGAGGTCGGGCTTGGTGCGGCGCCCGCCCTCGACGGCCGTGCGCACGAGGGCGCCGATGCCGTCGCGGTCGATCGACTCGAACGGGCTGACGCCGAAGATGCCGAGGTCGAGGTAGCGCGAGAAGAACGACGACTCGACGTCGTCGCGCGAGAAGCCCCAGCCCATCTGCGTGAGGTCGTTGGTGCCGAAGGAGAAGAAGTCGGCCGCCTCGGCGATCTGGTCGGCGGTCACCGCCGCGCGCGGGATCTCGATCATCGTGCCGACGAGCGCCTCGACGCCGACCTCGGCGAGGATGCCCACCGCCTCCTCGCGCACCGCCTCGAGCTCCTGCACCGCGCCGACCAGCGGCACCATCACCTCGGGCCGCGGGTCGAGGCCCTCGTCGCGCAGGTCGCGGGCGGCCTCGGCGAGCGCGCGGACCTGCATGCCGAACAGCCCGGGGATGACGAGCCCGAGCCGCACGCCGCGCAGGCCGATCATCGGGTTGCTCTCGTGCAGCCGGCGCACGGCGTCGAGCAGGTCGTGGCGCTTGGCGTCGACCGGCTGCCCGGTCGCCTCGGCGACCGCGACCTCGACCGACAGGTCGACCAGGTCGGGCAGGAACTCGTGCAGCGGCGGGTCGAGCAGGCGCACCGTCACCGGCAGCCCGTCCATCGCCCGCAGGATGTCGCTGAAGTCCTCGCGCTGCAGCGGCAGCAGCGCGTCGAGGGCGGCGGCCTGCGCCGGCTCGTCGCGCGCGAGCACGAGGTCCTCGACGAGCTGGCGGCGCTCGCCGAGGAACATGTGCTCGGTGCGGCACAGGCCGATGCCCGCCGCGCCGAAGCGCCGCGCGCGGGCGGCGTCGTCGCCGGTGTCGGCGTTGGTGCGCACGCCCAGCCGCCGCGCCTCGTCGGCGTGGGCCATGAGCCGGTGCACCGCGCGCACGAGGTCGTCGCCGTCCTCGGGGGCGAGCTCGCCCTCGAAGTACTGCACGACCGGGCTCGGCCGCACCGGCACGGCGCCGGCGTAGACCGCGCCGCTCGTGCCGTCGATGGAGATCACGTCGCCCTCCCGGACGACCGTGCCGTCGGGCGCGGTGAGCGTGCGCGCCTCGAGGTCGACCTCGAGCTCCTCGGCGCCGCAGACGCACGTCTTGCCCATGCCGCGCGCCACGACCGCGGCGTGCGAGGTCTTGCCGCCGCGCGAGGTGAGCACGCCCTGGGCGGCGATCATGCCAGCGAGGTCGTCGGGAGTCGTCTCGCGCCGCACGAGGATGGTGTCGTCGCGGCTGGCGACGGCCGCCTCGCTGGAGAAGACGACTTTGCCGACGGCCGCGCCGGGGCTCGCGCCCATGCCCTTGCCGAGCAGCACGCGGCTGGCGTCGTGGTCGTCGGTCGCGCCGAAGGCGGGGAACATCAGCCGCGCCAGCTGCGCGCCCGTCACCCGCTGCAGGGCCTCGTCCTCGTCGATGAGCCCCTCGTCGACGAGCTGCGTGGCGATGCGGAACGCCGCGCCCGCGGTGCGCTTGCCGACGCGGGTCTGCAGCATCCACAGCCGGCCGCGCTCGATGGTGAACTCGATGTCGCACAGGTCGCGGTAGTGGCCCTCGAGCGTCGCCATGATCTCGAGCAGCTGCGCGTACGAGGCCGCGTCGAGCCCCTCGAGGTCCTGCAGCGGCAGGGTGTTGCGGATGCCCGCGACCACGTCCTCACCCTGGGCGTTCTGCAGGTAGTCGCCGTACACGCCCTGCGCGCCGTCGCCCGGGTCGCGGGTGAAGGCGACGCCGGTGCCGCTGTCCATGCCGAGGTTGCCGAAGACCATCGAGCAGACGTTGACCGCCGTGCCGAGGTCGGCGGCGATGCGCTCCTGGCGGCGGTACAGGCGGGCGCGCTCGCCGTTCCAGCTGTCGAAGACCGCGCGCGTCGCGAGCTCCATCTGCGCGCGCGGGTCCTGCGGGAAGGGCTGGCCGGTGTGCTCGAGCACGATGGCCTTGAAGCGCTCCACGAGGTCCTGCAGGTCAGCCTCGTCGAGCTCGAGGTCGGTGCGCACGCCGCGGGCGCGCTTCACCTCGTCGAGCGCCTCCTCGAAGCCCTCCGCGCCGAGCACGGTCTTGCCGAACATCTGCAGCAGCCGGCGGTAGGAGTCCCAGGCGAAGCGCTCGCTGCCGGACTGCTTCGCCAGGCCCGCGACGCTCTCGTCGTTGAGCCCGATGTTGAGGACGGTGTCCATCATCCCCGGCATGCTGGCCGCGGCGCCGGAGCGGACGCTCACCAGCAGCGGGTCGGCCGGGTCGCCGAGGCGCTTGCCGAGCGCCTCCTCGAGCCGCACCAGGTGCTCCTCGACCTCGGCCGCCAGCTCCGGCGGCACCGCCCCGTCGGCGAGGTAGGCGCGGCAGGCCTCGGTGGTGATGGTGAAGCCGGGCGGCACCGGCAGGCCGAGCACGGTCATCTCGGCGAGGTTGGCGCCCTTGCCGCCGAGGAGGTCCTTCATCTCCCGCCCGCCCTCGGCGAAGTCGTACACGTACTTGGGCACAGCAGCTCCTCGGCGCGACGGGGTGCCGGACTCTATCGCCGCCGGTGGCGCCACCTCAGCGCGCCCACCGTGACGACCAGCGTGACCGCCACCGTGCCCACCGCCAGGCCGAGCGGGAGCGTCTCGCGGGGCGCGCCGGGCGCGGCCCGGCCCGGCCCGGCGGGCGGCCCGCCCTGCTCCTCGACGGGCAGCGCCACCCGGTGCACCGGCGCCGACGCGCCCTCGGTGGTGAGCACCAGCGCGGTGCCGTCCGCCGTGAAGGCCAGCGCCTCGCCCTGCTCGGTCGACGGCAGCGGCAGCACCTCCGGCTCGCCCTGCAGCGCGGCGACGAGGTCGTCGCCCGGCACGTCCCACACGTACGCGTCGGTGTAGGTGCGCAGCGCGACGCGGGTGCCGTCGGGCGACACCGCGCCGCCGGTGAGCAGCCGCTGCGCCGCCGCGCCGATGCCCGGCCCGCCGTCGGTGCCGGTGCCGCGCGGGCGCACCTCGCCGACGCGCGTGAGCACGCCGTCGGCGAACGGCTGCGGCGCGGCGAACACCAGGCCGGCGAACTTCGTCACGAGCAGCACCTGACCGGTGCGCGGGTGCACCAGCAGCGCCTCCGCGTCGCGCGGCCCGTCCTCGTACGTCAGCCGCACGCTGCGCGCCGGCGCCACCGCGCCGCCGCTGCCGGTCGGCTCCGGCAGCACGTGCACGAGCACGCCCCGCTCGCGGGTGCCGCTGTTGTCGCCGACGTCCGCGACGTAGAGCGTGCCGTCCGGCCCGGCGGCCATGTCCTCCCAGTCGCGCGCGTCGACGCCCAGGTCGTACGCGCCGCGCACCGCGCCGGTGACCGGGTCGAGCGCGGTGAGCACCGGGTCGGAGCCGCTGTCCTCGTGCACCCACAGCGCCCCGCTGGCGCCGGTCGCCGTGCCGCTCACCTCGGTGAGCCCGGCCGGCAGGGTGAACAGCACCTCCTGCGCCCGCGCCGGCGAGGCGGTCAGCAGCAGCCCCGCCGCAGCCGCGGCCGTCGCCGCCGTGAACGCCCGTCGCACCGGGGCGAGGCTAGCCGGGCGGCCGCGCGCGCCGGCTAGAGCGGGCCGAGCTGGTCGTGCAGGTAGCGCTCGACCTGGTCGAGCGAGACGCGCTCCTGGCTCATGAGGTCGCGCGAGCGGACGGTGACCGCCTGGTCGGTGAGCGTGTCGAAGTCGACGGTGACGCAGAACGGCGTGCCGACCTCGTCCTGGCGGCGGTAGCGGCGGCCGATGGCGCCGGCGTCGTCGAAGTCGGTCGACCAGTGCTTGCGCAGGCGCGCGGCGAGGTCGCGGGCGACCGGCGACAGGTCGGCGTTGCGCGACAGCGGCAGCACCGCCACCTTGACCGGCGCGAGGCGCGGGTCGAGCTTGAGCACGACCCGCTTGTCGACGCCGCCCTTGGCGTTGGGCGCCTCGTCCTCGGTGTAGGCGTCGAGCAGGAAGGTCAGCGCGGCGCGGTCGACGCCGGCGGCCGGCTCGATGACGTACGGCGTCCAGCGCTCGCCGGACTCCTGGTCGAAGTAGTCCAGGTTGGTGCCCGAGGCCTTGGAGTGCACCGACAGGTCGTAGTCGGTGCGGTTGGCGATGCCCTCGAGCTCGCCCCACTCGCCGCCCTTGAAGCCGAAGCGGTACTCGATGTCGACGGTGCGCTTGGAGTAGTGCGAGAGCTTCTCGGCCGGGTGCTCGAACAGGCGCAGGTCCGACGGCTCGATGCCGAGGTCGACGTACCAGGCCATGCGCTCGTCGATCCAGTACTGGTGCCAGGTCTCGTCCTCGCCGGGCTTGACGAAGAACTCCATCTCCATCTGCTCGAACTCGCGCGTGCGGAAGATGAAGTTGCCGGGCGTGATCTCGTTGCGGAAGCTCTTGCCGACCTGGCCGATGCCGAACGGCGGCTTCTTGCGCGACGACTGCTGCACGTTGAGGTAGTTGATGAAGATGCCCTGCGCGGTCTCCGGGCGCAGGTAGGCCAGGCCGCTGCCGTCGTCCACCGGCCCGAGCGAGGTCTTGAGCAGGCCGCTGAAGTTCTTCGGCTCGGTCCAGGTGCCGCGGTTGCCGCAGTGCGGGCAGGCGAGGTCGGCGAGCGGCTTGCCCGCCGCCTCCTCGAGGTGGTCGGCGCGGAAGCGGTTGTGGCAGCTGGTGCACTCCACGAGCGGGTCGCTGAAGGTCGCGACGTGGCCGCTCGTCTCCCACACCTCGCGGGCGAGGATGACGCAGCTGTCGAGGCCGACGACGTCGTCGCGGCCCTGCACGACGGCCTTCCACCACTGCCGCTTGACGTTGTTCTTCAGCTCGACGCCGAGCGGGCCGTAGTCCCAGGACGCGCGCAGGCCGCCGTAGATCTCCGACGACGGGAAGACCAGGCCGCGCCGCTTCGCGAGGCTGACGATCGTGTCCATGCGGTCGGGGGCCTTGCTCGCCATCTGCGCTCCTGGGTCCGGCTGGCTGTCGGGTGAGCGCCCGACGCTACCGGTCGACGGCCTCCGCCCGGACGGGGTAGCGGAGCACGCCGGCGGTGCGCGCCAGCGCCTGCGCGACGGCGGCGTCGCCGTCCTTCCAGTCCTGCGCGCAGAGCACGAGCGTGAGGCCGTGGCCGCCGACCAGCTCGACGTGCTGGTGGTCGGCCGAGGCCGTGCCGACGGCGACGCAGTCGTCGAAGCGGACGGTGAGGCTGTCGTCGCCGAGGTGCAGGGTCGCGCCCTCGTCGCCGACGACGAGCCGCGCGCCGCGCGGGGCGTCGCCGCGCAGGCGGCGCTTGTGCGCGCCGCCGGCGACGGGCTCGCCGGCGCCGTCGCGCAGCTCGGGCACGTCCGGCAGCACCGGCGGCGCGACCTCGGGCACGAGCACCAGCGCGCTCGTGAGCGCGGGCCGCAGCGCCTGCGCGACGGCGTCGGGCGTGAGCGCCTCGAGCTCGGCGAGGATCGCCTCGTCGCGCTCCGGCTCGTGCCCGCGCAGCAGCCGCTCGGCGGCCGCCTGCACGCCGGCGACGGCGCTGCGCGGGTCGGCGAAGTACTCGCGGGCACCGGCGAGGTCGTGGTCGAGCTCGGCCTGCGTCGGGCCGTCGTGGGCCATGCGCTGCACCTCGGACCACAGGCTGGTGACGACGTCGCCGACCTCCTGCTCCTTGGCGTCGGTGAGCACGGTGACGTGGCCGACGCCGCCGTCGACCGGCTCGCCGTGCCAGTCGACGTCGTAGCTGTGTCCGCCCTCGTGGCGCAGCCGGTCGGTGAGCCGGTCGGCGAGCACCCGCGCGGCGGTCGTGAGGGCGTGCCCGACCTGCCCCTCGAAGGACACCGCCGGGTCGCTGCCCGGGTAGCGCAGCTGCGCCGGCAGCGCGAGCGGCACGCGGCGCTGCGGCGGGCGCACCGGCCGGGCGCCGGACGGCAGCGGCAGCCGCAGCCCGGGCGGCGGCGGCCCGGTCAGCCAGAGCACGGCGTTCTCGCGGACGCACCAGCGGCGGGCGTGCTCGCGCACGAGGTCGGCGCCGAGGGACGGCAGCGCCGGGTCGACCAGACCGCTGAGGCCGAGCCCGGTGCCGCCGTAGCGGGTGAGCAGGAGCAGGCCGACGAGGTCGCCGCCGGACCGCTCCTCCTCGGCGGCAAGCACGCGCGCCTCGACGGCGAGGCGGTCGACCGGCAGGTCGGCCAGCGCGAGGCACACCTGCTCGAGGAACGCCGCGACGGCCTCCGGCCGGCCCGTCGCGGTGAACTCGGTGCTGCCCGGCCCGACGGACGCGTTGCGGTCGAGGTGGCTCTTGGGCAGCGAGCCCATGACCAGGTGCTCGACGAGGTGGGTCAGCCCGCCGTGCGCGAAGGTCTCGTCGCGCCGGCCGACACCCAGCACGAGACCGGCGGACAGCGGCTCCGGCCCCTGCCGCCACACGACCGGGACGCCGTCGACCTCGACCAGCTGCACGAGCGGCGACACTAGGCCGTGACGCGCCGCCGCGCGCCCCCGTCCGGCTACGGCAGGTCGGACGCCGCGGGCCCGGAGGACTCCCCCACGCCGGTGCGCGCCGCGTCGGCGGCGCGGCGCGACGGGCTCGTGCCGTCGTCCGAGACGAGCACCTCGTACGCGCTGGGCTCGTCGCGGCCGCGCGCGAGCAGCGGCGCCGCCTCGACCTTGACGTCGTAGCCGGACAGGCTGCGCCGGTAGCTGCCGACGCCGTCCCACTCGGTCGACAGGACCCACGCGGTCGGGTCGTCGGTCGACCGGCCGACGCGGCCCCGCACGTAGCCCGGGCGCGCGGCGAAGGCGGACAGCGCCGCCTGCGCCTGCGCCTGGAACTCCTGCGCCTGCTCCTCGGGCACCTCGAACCGCGTCACGACCAGCACGGGTGGCACGCTAGCCCCGTGTCACGCGAGGACGTCGAGCGCCGCAGCCGGGTGCTGCTGGTCTACCTGGCGCAGCGCCCGAAGCCGCTGCTGCTCGGGGTGGTCGCGCTGCTCGTGGCCGGCGCGCTGTTCGGCCCCCTCGCGCTCGGCGTCGCCTGCTGGGCGGTGCTGCTCGGCCTGCTGGCCTGGCTGTCGTACCTGTCGTGGCCGGCCCTGCCGCCGCGGGGGCGTGCCGTGCGACTGGTGAGCCTGTCGCTGCTCGTCGCCCTCGCGGCGGTCAGCCTCTCGGGCTAGACCGGCGCCGGCGCGGCGGCCGCCACGGGGCGCTCCTCGCGCGGCGGCAGCGGCGACGGCGCGACGCGCAGCACGCGGGCGAGGCCCGCCGGCAGCCACCAGTTCCACCGGCCGAACGCCGTCACCAGCGCGGGCACGAGCAGCGCGCGCACGACCGTCGCGTCGAGCAGGATGCCGACCCCGAGCGCGGTGCCGAGCACCTTGATGTCGGTGCCGGGCGCGGACGCGAGCGCGGCGAACGAGAAGAACAGGATGAGCGCCGCCGACGTCACGAGCCGGCCGGTGCGCCCGAGACCCTCGACGACGGCCTGGTCGGTCGAGCCGGTGCGGTCGTACTCCTCGCGCATGCGCGCCAGGATGAACACCTCGTAGTCCATCGACAGGCCGAACAGGAACGCGAAGATCAGCACCGGCAGCCAGAACGTCACCGCGCCGGTGCCGCTGGTGTCGAATAGCGCCTCGGAGCCGTTGCCCTCCTGCCAGAACCACACGACCGCGCCGAACACCGCCGACAGCGACAGCAGGTTGAGCAGCACGGCCTTGAGCGGCAGCAGCAGCGAGCGGAACGTCCGCACCAGCAGCAGGAACGTGATGGCGCTGATGAGCAGCAGCACGTACGGAAAGTTGTCGTAAACCGCGCGCTGGTAGTCCTGCACGGCGGCGCCCGCGCCGGCCACCCCCACCTCGCCGTCGACCGCGCCGGCCACGGCCTCGCGCACCCGGTCGACCACGCGCGTGCCGGTGCTGTCGACGGTCTCGTCGACCGGCACGACGTCGACGACGGCGCGCTCGCCGGCGGTGCCGCCGAGCACCGCGGTGCGCACGCCCGGCAGGTCGCGCGCGGCCCGCACCGCGGCGTCGGCCTCGGCGGCCGGCACGACGACGCTCATCGGCGTGAGCACGCCGCTGCCGACGCCGCCGTCCTCGAGCACCCGCAGCGCCTCGTACGCCGGGCCGCTGCGCGCCAGCGAGGCGCTGTCGGCGTTGCCGATGCGGATGCCGAAGACCGGGGCGATGAGCACGGCCAGGGCGAGCACCGCGACGCCGACCGCGATGCCGCGCCGGCGCACGATGACGCGCGCCCACGCCGTCCAGCCGCGCGACGCCGTCGCCTCGTGGCGGATCCTCGGCCAGTCGACGCGAGGCCCGGCCTTCGACAGCAGCGCGGGCAGCAGGGTGAGCACCACGGCGACGCTGACGAGCGGGATGAGCATGCCGCCGAGGCCCATGCTGCGCAGGAACGGCACCGGCAGCACGAGCAGCGCC
>CANKBT010000048.1 GCA_947479995.1 Frankiaceae bacterium
CGGCGCCGCCCAGCAGCAGCGGGGCGAGCAGCGCCGGCCACCACCGCGGCCGCACCCGACGGGGCGGCGCGGGGGCGGGGGCGGGCACGGCCGTCCCGACGCGCACCACGACGACCGGCCGGGCGGGCTCGTCGCGGCGCGGGCTCACCAGAGGTCGCCGTCGCGCCAGTCGCAGGCCAGCGGGCCGTCGAGGTCGAGCGGCGCGGCGCCGGGCAGCACGTGCACCAGCTCGCCGGGCGTCGGCACCGGCCCGTCCGGCCCGAGGGCGGCGGTCGGCCCGCGCCACGGCACCCAGCCGCGCGCCTCGTAGACCGGGACGGCGAGGTCGGTGGCGCAGAGCGCGCCGAGGTCGTACGCCCCGCGCACCACGCGCTCCAGCGCCGTCATGACGGTGCCGGCGTGCCCCCGGCGGCGGGCGGACGCGTCGACCGCGACCCCCTCGACCCAGCCCGCGCGCAGCGCCCGCCCGCCGTGCTGGAGCCGCCGCTGCACCACCGCGCCGTGCGCGACCACCGCCCCGCCGTCGCGCACGATCGCGTGCAGGCCGCCGAGGCAGTGCTCCCAGTCGTCGTCGCCGAAGGCGCCGTCGAAGGCGGCGTCGAGCAGTGCGCGCACCGCCGCGAGGACCCCGCGGTCCAGGTCGGCGGTGTGGGCGACGGTCAGACCAGCAGCCACAGCACCTCGTACGGGCGCAGCAGCAGCTCCGGGCCGCCCCGCTCCTCGCCGGTCAGCGCGTCGACGGCGCGCCCCTCCCACGGCGTGCGCTGCACCTCGGGCGAGACGTTGTGCACGGCGACGAGCACCTGCGTCGGGGCGGCGCGGCGCACGACGTGCACGGCCGGGTTGACCGAGCCGAGCACCTCGGCCTCGACGGCGGCGTGCAGGGCCGGCAGCCCGGCGCGCACGGCCAGGGCGTGCCGCAGCGCGGAGAAGACGCGGTGCTCGAGCGTGCCGGGCTCGTCCTTGCGGGCGGCGGCGGCCGGGTCGAACCGCGGGCGGTGGGCCCAGCGGTCGTCGGCGGCGTGCCCCGGCTCGTCGGCCCAGTGCGGGTCGTTGAGCGCGGCCAGCTCGTCGCCGGACCACAGCACCGGCACGCCGCCGAAGCCGATCACGGCCAGGTGCCCGCACAGCAGGCGCGGCACCGCCAGGGGGTCGCCGCGGCCGACGCCGCACAGCGAGGCGGCCGTGCCACTGGTCCGCTCGTCCTGGAAGACCAGGCCGTCGGCCCACGAGCCCGGCACGTCGCCGGCGTACCAGTCGCGCAGGAACGCCCGGTGCGCCGGCCCGCTCCACCCGACCTCGGCGGCGTCGGCGTCGTCGACCGCCCAGCCGATGTCGTCGTGCCCGCGCAGGTAGGTCGCCCAGGACGTCGTCGTCGCCTTGGGCGGGAAGCGGCCGAGCGCGACGGTGAGCAGCCGCGCGTCGCGGGTCGCGAGCGCCGACCACACCTGCACCATGAGGCTGTTCTGGTACGCCAGGTCGCTCAGCTCGCCGTGCCCGAGGTAGGCCGCGAGCTGGCGCGGGCCGACGATCGCCTCGGCCTTGAAGGCCAGCGCCGGGGCGGCGATCCGGGCCACCGCCCGCAGGGCCCGGGTGAGCGCGTGCACCTCCGGCTGGTTCTGGCAGTCGGTGCCGAGCCGCTTCCACAGGAACGCGACGGCGTCGAGGCGCAGCACCTCCACGCCGAGGTTCGCCAGCCAGCAGACCAGGTCGGCGAACTCGGCGAAGACGTCCGGGTTGCCCCAGTCGAGGTCCCACTGCCAGGCGTTGAAGGTCGTCCACACCCAGGCGGCCGCCTCGTCGTCCCAGGTGAACGAGCCGGGCGCGAAGTCCGGGAAGACCTCGGGCAGCACCTGCTCGTACGCGTCGGGCAGCGTGCGGTCCGGGAACAGGTGGAAGTAGGCGCGGTAGCGCTCCTCGCCGGCGCGCGCCCGCCGCGCCCACTCGTGCTCGGCCGCGACGTGGTTGAGCACGAGGTCGAGCACCAGGCTGATCCCGCGCCCGCGCAGCACGGCGGCGAGCGCCTCGAGGTCGTCGACGGTGCCGAGGTCCTCGCGGACCTGCCGGTAGTCCATGACCGCGTAGCCGCCGTCGCTGTCGCCCGGGCGGGGCCGCAGCAGCGGCATGAGGTGCAGGTACGTCACGCCGAGGTCGGCGAGGTGGTCGACCCGCTCCGCGACGCCGCGCAGGTCGCCGGCGAAGCGGTCGGCGTACGCGGCGTAGCCGGCCTGCCGCGGCGACTGCAGCCAGTCGGGCTCGACGAGCCGCTCGAGGTCGAGCCGGCGCAGGTCGGCCGGGCGGGCGAGGGCGCCGGCCACGGCCGTGCGGGCGGCGGCCGCCGCGGCCTGCGGGCCCCGGGCGCCGTACGCCGCGGTGAGGCCCGCGAGCAGGTCCGGCCAGTGCCGGCGCAGCCGGGCCAGCACCAGCACCCGGGAGTGCTCGGGCTCGTCCGCGAGCGCCGCCGTCGCCTCGGCCAGCACCTGCGGGTCCACGGCCCCACCCTGGCAGACCGCGCCGCACGCCGTCGCCGCACGTCGGGGCCCGTCTGCCAGGGTGAGCCGGTGCTCCGCCGGCTCCTGCTCCCCGTCGCCCTGCTGGGCGTGGTCGGCGCCGTGCTCGCGGTCCTCGTCGCCCAGCGCCCCGAGCCGGCGGCCGCCCCGGCGGCCAGCCCCTCGCCGCAGGAGCGCTCCGAGCTGGTGTCGCTGCCGGGGCTGCGGCCGGTCGGGGTCGCCGACGCGGTGCGCACGCGGCCGGCCCCCGGCGCGTACCCGCTGGGCGACGCCCTCGGCTCGACGGTCGTGGCGTCCCGCGAGGCCGTGCTCACCGCGCAGGTCGGGGCGCCGCTGCAGCGCGTGCGCACCCTGCAGGTGCGGGTGCTGGAGCTGGTCGACGACGGCACCGCGCGGGCGCTGCTCAACGCCTCGGTGGCCGGCGAGGGCCTCGCGGTCGTGCCGCTCGTGGCCCCGCTGCCCGGCTTCGGCCCGGACACCGCCGTCGGGCTGCGCCTGTCGCCGGGCGGCTTCCCCGAGCTGCGCGGCTACGCCGTCGCCGGGCGGCTGCTGCTCGACGTCGCCGTCGACGGCGAGGGCGACCCGGAGGCGTTCCTGGCCGAGGCGAGGGTCCTCGTGCCGGCACTGCTGCCTGCGGCCCCGCAGGTGCTCGGCTAGCGGACTGGAGGACGACGTGGGAGAGCCGTACGCGCTCGAGGTGGAGCGGGGCAAGGCGCGCGAGTTCGCGCGGGCCGTCGGGGGCGACCTCGGCGCCGACGGGGTCACGCACCCGACCTTCCTCATGACGGGGGTGTTCTGGCAGGGCCCGGAGAGCTCGCCGTGGCCGGCCGACCGCGAGATGGGGCGGGTGCTGCACGGCGAGCAGGAGTTCGTCTTCCCGCACGGCCCGCCGCGGGTCGGCGCCCGGCTCACCGGGGTCTCGCGGGTCGAGGGCAGCGAGGTCAAGCAGGGCAAGCGGGGCGGGGAGATGACCGTCACGCGGGTGCTGACGGAGTACCGCGATGACGACGGCGCGCTCGTCGCCGAGGTGCGCTCGACGGTCATCGAGACCAGCCGGGCCGCGTCGTGACCCCGCGCACCGACGCGCCGCTGACGCTCACCGACTTCGTCCGCTACCAGGGCGCGTCCGGCGACATGAACCCCATCCACCACGACCCGGCGTTCGCGCAGGCGGCCGGCTACCCCGGGCCCTTCGCGGTCGGCATGCTCGCGGCGGGGCGGCTCGCGACCTTCGTCACCGACGCGTACGGCGCGGCGTCGGTGCGCCGCTTCCGCGTGCGCTTCTCCGAGCAGGCCTGGCCCGGTGACGTCCTCACGTACGCCGGGACCGCCGGGCAGGAGCGCGAGGAGGGCGGCGAGCGCGTGGTCGACCTCGAGCTGGTGTGCACCCGGCAGACCGGCGGGGTGCACCTGCGCGGGTGGGCGACCGTCGCGACCGCCGCGGGGCCGGCCTAGACCCGCACGCCCGGCTGCCGCGGGGCCGGCACGGCGCCGGCGGGCGCGCCGACCACCCGGTCGCGGCCCGCCCGCTTGGCGGCGTAGAGCGCCGTGTCGGCGTCGGCGAGCAGCGCCGCCAGGTCGTGCTCGACCCCGCCGGCGCTCCACCGCACCCCGACCGAGGCGGTGAGCCGCAGGTCGGGCTCGCCGGCGACGCGGGCGTCGGCGACCGCGGCGCGCACCCGCTCGGCGACGACGCGCGCGACCGGCTCGCTCACGGCGGGCAGCAGCACGACGAGCTCCTCGCCGCCGAACCGGCCGACGAGGTCGTCCGGCCGCACGGCCGCGGTGACGGCGTCGGCGACGGCGCGCAGGGCGGCGTCGCCCGCGAGGTGCCCGAAGCGGTCGTTGACGGCCTTGAAGTGGTCGAGGTCGAGCAGCAGCACGGCGCCCTGCGCGGCGCCGGCGACGTGCCGCTCGGCCTGCGCGGTCCAGGTGCCGGCGTTGAGCAGCCCGGTCTTGGCGTCGCGCTCGGCGCGCGCCTGCAGCGGCGCGTGCAGCAGCGCCCGCTGCAGCACGGCGTACGACGGGGCGGCGAGCAGCAGCAGGGCGGGGCCGGCCGACCAGAGCACCGCGAGCACGGCGCCCTGGCAGAGCACGGCGGCCTCGGTGGCGTAGTACTCCCGGCTGCGCAGCACCGCCCGCAGCCAGGCCTCGTCGCGCGCCTCGCCGGTCCAGGCGCTGGCGGCGAACCCGGCGGCCGAGACGGCCAGCGAGGCGAGGACGGCGCCGACCAGCACGGCCGCGCCCGCGGCGCCGGCGACGTCGAGCGCGCCCGCCGGCGTGCGGTGCAGGTCGGCGGCGGCGCCGGCGGCCGACCCGGCGAGCACGCTGATCGCCCCGCTGCCCACCCACTTCCACAGCGGCACCCGCAGCCCGCGCCAGCGGGCGTACGCGTAGACCGGCACGACCACTGCGCCGGCGAGCGCCGGCCCGCACAGCAGCGCGGCGGCGAAGGGCCAGGCCGACAGGCCCTTGTGCGGCCGCTGGCCGACCAGCTGCCCGCCCTCCGCGCGGCGGCCGAGCTCGACGTCGAACGCGCAGAGCAGCAGCAGGGCGGCCAGCGGCGCCGGGTCGGGCAGCGCGAGGCCCTCGCGCAGCAGCGCGGCGACCGCCAGCACCAGCAGCGCCAGCAGCACGGCCTGCTGGCGCCGGGGCAGCGCGCGCACGCCGGGGGTCCTCACGGCACGGGGCATCGGCCGCCGGCCGCCCCGCCCTGAGCGGCGCGCCCGGCATGGCCCGTCCGGGCCACCCGGTGGTGGTGCCGCCGCCGGCCGAACCGCCCCCGACCGGGTGAGTCGCAGGAGGGCCCTTCGGTCGGGGGCCCGACCTGCCGAAGAGCCGCAGGTGGAGACGATGCTGAGGGACCTCGTGCAGCACGGCGCGCTGGTCCAGGCCGTCCTCGACACGGTCGAGGTCGGCATCGTCGCGTGCGACGCCGCGGGACGGCTCACCGTCTTCAACGCCGCCGCCCGGGCCGTCCACGGCCTGGACCCCGACGGCAGCCTCACGCCCGACGAGTGGGCCGGCCACTACGCGCTGCGCTGCGCCGACGGCACCACGCCGCTCGCGGCCGACCGGGTGCCGCTGCTGCGCGCCCTGGTCGAGGGCCGGGTGGTCGGCGCGGAGGTCGTCATCGCGCCGACCGGCCGCCCGCCCGTGCGGGTGCGCTGCGACGGCCGGGCCCTGCGCGCCCCGGACGGCGCGCTGGCCGGCGCCGTCGTCGCCATGACCGACGTCACCGCCGCCCTGGCCGCCGAGAAGGAGCTGCGCCACGCCCGCGAGGTCGTCGACCGCACCACCGAGGCCCTCTCGCGCAGCGAGGAGCTCGTCCGCACGGCCTTCGAGCACGGGCCGGTCGCGATGTGCTGGGTCGACCCGCGCGGTGCGATCGAGCACGCCAACCCGGCGCTGCGCCGCCTGCTGTCGATGAGCACGCGGGCGCTGCACGGCGCCCCGCTCGCCGGGCTCGTCGTGCCCGCCGACCGCGACCGGCTGGAGGTGGCCGTGCGGGCCGCCGGCGCCGGCACGACGCTCACCGAGCCCGTCGAGGTGCGGCTGGTGCGCACCGACGGGGTGCCGCTGTGGGTCGAGCTGACGAGCAACCGCGTCCCCGGCGGCTACGTGCTCGTGCAGCTGGCCGACGTCGACGCCCGCAAGCAGCGCGAGCACCACCTCGAGCGCCTGGCGGCCACCGACTCGCTCACCGGCCTGGCCAACCGCCCGGCGCTCACCGCCGCCCTCACCGACCGGCTGGCGCCCGGCTCCTCGCGCGGCGAGCTGGTGCTGCTGTTCCTCGACCTCGACGACTTCAAGACCGTCAACGACACGCTCGGCCACGCCGCCGGCGACCTCGTGCTCGTCGAGGTGGCCCGCCGCCTGCAGGCGGCCGTGCGCCCCGGCGACCTGGTGGCCCGGCTGCACGGCGACGAGTTCGTCGTGGTCTGCGCCGAGACCGCGCCCGTCGGCACCGGCATGCGCACCGGCGACGCGCTGCTGCGCCGCGTGCACGCCGCCCTGCACCCGCCGGTGCACCTGCCGAGCGGCTCGCACCACGTGCGCGCCAGCATCGGCCTGGCCGTCGCCGTGCCCGGCGAGCACCCGAGCGTCGTGCTCGCCCGGGCCGACCGGGCGATGTACGCCGGCAAGCCGGGCGTCGCGCCCCGCGCGGCCTCGACCGCCGACGCCGCGCAGCCGCGCCTGGCCGACCTGGTCGCCACCGCGGTGCAGGAGGAGCGGCTGTCGCTCGTGCACCAGCCGGTCATCGACCTGGCCACCGGCCGCTGGATCGGCGTCGAGGCGCTCGTGCGCATGGTCGACCGCAAGGGCCACCTCGTCATGCCCGACGCCTTCATCCCGGTGGCGGAGTCCGGCGGGTCGATCCACGAGCTCGGCGACTGGGTGCTGCGCACCTCCTGCGTGCAGGCGGCCGCGTGGAAGGACGCGCTGCCGGCCGGCCACGACTTCGTCGTCGGCGTCAACCTCAGCCCGCGCCAGCTCGACGACCCGGAGCTGCTCGACCGGCTCGACGACGCGCTGCTCGTCTCCGGCCTCGAGCCGACCGCGCTGGCGCTGGAGCTCACCGAGCGGCTGCTCACCGCCGACAGCCCGCGCGTGCGGGCGACGCTCAGCGCGGTGCGCGAGCGCGGCGTGCACCTGGCCGCCGACGACTTCGGCACCGGCTACTCGTCGGTGTCCTACCTCGCCGACCTGCCGCTCGACATCATCAAGCTCGACCGCTCCTGGACCTCGCGGCTGGCCCGCACCGGCGCCGCCTCGCGGCTGGCGGTCGGCGTCGCCCGGCTGGCCGCCTCGACCGGGATGGTCGTGGTCGCCGAGGGCATCGAGGTCGTCGAGGAGATGGCGGCCGTGCAGGAGCACGGCTGCACGCTCGGGCAGGGCTACCTGTTCGCCAAGCCGCTGGCCACGGCCGAGTTCACCGAGCGGCTGCTGGCGCCGCCGCTGCCGCTGCCGAGGCAGGCGACCGGCGGCTGACCCTTGACGCGCTGTGACGCGCACCACACGATGACCCCCTCCGGGGGGAGGTCGCCTGGCACCGCCACTGCGCAGGGGTCGCCAGGCCGCCGTGCAGCGCCTGCAGGGCGTCGCGTTCCTCGTCGTCCTCGCGCTGCTCGTGTCGCTGGCCGTCGCGGTCTACCAGCGGCGCTTCTACGACGTCGTGCGCGTCGACGTCCGCACGAGCGCGATCGGCAACCAGCTGAGCGTCGGCGGCGACGTCGAGGTCGAGGGCGTCGTGGTCGGCCGGATCACCGGTGTGAGCAGCCGCGGCGCCGGCGCCACCATCGCCGTGGCCATCGACGCCGAGCACGCCGGCCTCGTGCCGGCCGACAGCGTCGCGCGCCTGCTGCCCAAGACGCTGTTCGGCGAGAAGTACGTCGACCTCGTGCGCCCGCCGGGCGGCGACGGGCGCCCGGTGGCCGAGGGCGACGTCCTCGAGCAGGACCGCGCCACGGCGACGGTCGAGACCGAGCAGGTGCTCACCGACCTGCTCCCGCTGCTGCGCACCCTCGGGCCCGACGACCTGTCGCGCACGCTCGGCGCGCTGTCCGGCGCCCTGCGCGGCCGCGGCGAGCGGATCGGGGAGAACGCCGTGCTCACCCGCGACTACCTGGCGGCCCTCAACCCCGCCCTGCCGGCCGTCCAGCGCGACCTCGTCGGCCTGGCCGACCTCGCCGACACGTACGACCAGGCGGCCCCGGACGTGCTGGCCGTGCTCGACGACCTGGCCTTCAGCGCCCGCTCGCTGGTCGACCAGCAGGACGAGCTGGCGCGCTTCCTCGACACCACCAGCGTCGTCACGGGCGCGGCGGGGTCGTTGCTGGCGGACAACGAGCAGCGGCTCGTCGCCGTCGCCGCCGAGAGCCTGCCGTCGCTGGAGCTCTACGCCCGCTACAGCCCGCAGTACGGCTGCTTCCTGCGCACCATCGAGGAGTTCTCGCAGGTCGCCGACCTGGTCGGCGGCCTCCAGCCCGGCATCCACATCTCGCTGGTCGGCACGATCGACGGCGGGCCGTTCCTGCCCGTCGACCGGCCCGTGTTCGGCGACGAGAGCCCGCCGACCTGCCGCGGCCTGGAGGGCGAGGCGACCCGCGAGATCCCGTTCCCGCTCTACCGCGAGTCCGAGGACGGCTACGACGACGAGGCCGAGGCCCGCTGCCCCGAGGTGAGCCAGGGGCGCCGGTCGAACGAGACCGCCTGCCCGGACCCCTCGGCCGGCTCGGCCGCCACGGTCTCGGCGCAGGGCACCGCCATGCGGCTGGTCAGCGCCCCGCTGCTCGGCACCAGCCCCGACGCGGTGCCGCCGCTGTCGGCCCTGCTGCTCGGGCCGATGGTGCGCGGCACGACGGTCACGCTGGGCTGAGCCGCCGCCGGGCGCGGGGCGGCGCCCGAGCCGCCGCCTTCCGCGGCGAACCGCTGCGGGCGCCGCCGCCCGCTGGCACGCTGCGCCGGTGCTCCTCGCCTCCGTGCTCCACGCCCTGCGCTACCCCGGCGTGCAGGCGGCCCTCGCCGCTGCCCTCGTCGGGGCGCTGACCGCGGGCACGGGCGGCGCGCTGCGCGGCCTGGTCGGCACCGTCGTCCTCGTCCTCGCGGCCGACCTCCTCGTCCTGCTCGTCGGCACGTGCCTGGGCTTCGTGGCCTCGCAGGTCGAGGTCGGCACCGGCCGGGTCCTGCGCCAGTACCGGTGGGGTCGGCACGACGTCGTCGTCCGGCGCCTGCCCTGGACGGTCGGCACCAGCGGCCTGCACCGCGGCCGCCGGCTGCTGCGGACCCGCGTCGCGACCGCCGTGCTCGTGCGGCTCGCAGCCCTGGCGGCCGTGGCGGTGCTGCTGCTCGGCCGTGCGCCGTGGCAGGGGCTCGCCGCGGGAGCCGCCTGCCTGCTGGCGCTGTCCTTCGCCGGCGGTCGGGACGGCCGCGGCCGCCCGGCGGACGGTCGACTGCTGCTCCGGCTGCCGCGCTCGTCCGAGGCGCACCTGCGCGGGTGGTGGCGCAGCCCGCTGGGCGGCGCGGCGCTCGACGCCGCCTGGCGCCTCGACCACGCCACGGCGGCCGCGCTGGCCCGGCAGGCGCTGGCCGTCGACCCGCAGGACGCCAGCGCGCGCACGGCGCTGTCCTGCGCCGCCGACGAGACCGGCGACGTCGAGACGGCGCTGGAGATGGCCGAGTGGGCCGCCGCCGCGCAGCCGCAGGGGCCGGAGCGCATCGTCGCCAGCAGCAACCTCGCGTGGGCCCTGCTGCGCTGCGCCGAGGCGGGGCGTCCCGCCCCCGACTGGTCGGCGCGCGCCGGCGCCGCGCTCGACGAGGCCGAGCGGCTCGGCGGCAGCACCTGGCAGCTGGAGGACAACCGCGCCCTGTGGCACCTGCTGCACGGCCGGCTGCACAGCGCTGAGAGCCACCTGGGCTGGCCGCTCGAGGAGGCGGTGCACCCGCAGGAGCGCGCCGACGTCCTGCTCACGTACGCGGCGGTGCTGCACGAGCGCGGCGACCGCAGCACCGCGGCGCAGGTGCTGGCCGAGTCCCGCCGCCTGTGGGCCTCGCCCCGCCTGCCCGACGTCGAGCGGCGGATGGGCGTCGTCGCCGGCTGACGTCGCGCCGGGGGGCCTAGCCCGGGAGGCTGGTGCTGCCGAGCGCGGAGGAGCGGAGCTTGCCGAGCGCCCGCTCGTACAGCTCCTCCTTGATCGCGCCCAGCGTCGGGCCGTGCTTGCCGGCGAGCTCCTGCGCGCGGGCGACCGCGACGGCGAGCAGCTCCTCCTCGGGCACCGCGACGTCGACGAGCCCGGCCGCGGCGGCCGCCGCGCCGCCGTAGCGCTGGCCGGTCGTCATGGCCTCGTGCGCGACCGCGGGGGTGAGGCGCGCGGCGATGAGCGCGCTCATGCCGGGCGTGAACGGGATGCGGATGTCGACCTCGGGCAGGCAGAAGTAGCCGCGGTCGCTGCGCATGACGCGCTGGTCGTGGGCGAGCGCGATCATGGCGCCGGCGGCGTAGCAGTGGCCCTGGACCGCCGCGACGCACGGCACCGGCAGGGCCACCACGCGGGCGAGCAGGGCGTGGACGGAGTCGACGTAGCCCGCGAAGCCGTCCGGGTTCTCGCCGAGCCAGGCCAGGTCGAGCCCCTGCGACCAGGTCTTGCCGCTCGCCGTGGTGACCAGCGCCCGCGGCTCGGGCGTCGCGACGACCTCGTCGAGCGCGGCGCCGACCTCGGCCACCCAGTCGGGCGAGAAGCGGTTCTCGCCGTCGCCGAGGTGCAGCAGGAACACGTCAGGGGCGTCCGCGGAGCGGGTCAGCGTGGGCACCCGGCGATCCTGGCAGACGCCCGGGCGGACGGGGCGGGGCCCCGGTCGCGCTCCGCGGTCCGCGGTCGCGCCGGCGCGACCGCGCCCGGCCCGGGCGGCCCTCAAGCCGCCCCGCGGCCGTGCCGACCTCTCCGGGGTGACCCGTCCCCGCCGCGCCGCGCTCGCGGGCCTGCTCGCGCTCGCCGCGGCGGTCGGCACCGCGCTCGGGCCGGCGTCGGCGCAGGACGGCCTCGCCTCCGCCGAGGCGCGCGCGACTGCGCTGCGGGCCGAGCTGGCGGTGCTGCGCGACCAGGCGGCGCAGACCGTCGCGGCGTACGAGCAGGCCGAGCACGCGCTCGCCGAGGCGGTCACCCGCGCGATGGGGCTGTCGGTCGAGCTCGACGCCGCCCGCCGCGACGCCGTCGCCGCGACCGCCGAGCGCAACGCCCGCATCGCCGCGCTCTACAAGTCCGGCGGCCGCACCGGCCTGCTCATGGGCTTCACGCAGGCGACGAGCGCGCGCGACCTCGCCACCCGCTACGCCGACATGACCTCGATCGTCGACGCCGACACCGAGGCCCGTGACGCCTCGACCGAGGCCACCCTCGCCCTCGCCGCCGCCGAGGAGGCCGCGGGCGAGCTGGCCGCCGAGCGCACCCGGCTCGCCGGCCGCCTCGCCGAGGAGACCGACCGCCTCGACGCCTCCTTCGCCGCCCAGCAGCAGGCCCTCGCGTCCGCCGACGCCGAGGTGCGCCGGCTCGTCGAGGAGCAGCGCGAGGCCGCCCGCCGCGCGGCGGCCGCCGCGCTCGCCGCCGCCTCCGCGTCGGCCGCCGGCGGCGTGCCGGGCCCCGGCGGCCCGGCCTTCTCGCGCCCCGGCGGCACCTGCCCGGTCGGTCCGGTGCACAACTTCACGAACGACTGGCACGCCCCGCGCTCCGGCGGCCGCCAGCACCAGGGCACCGACGTCTTCGCGCCCAAGGGCAGCAACGCCTTCGCGGTCGTCGACGGGGTGGTCGACAAGGTGGGCGCCGGCGGCCTCGGCGGCCTCAGCCTGTGGCTGCGCGGCGACGACGGCACCCGGTACTACTACGCGCACAACGACCGGAACCTCGTGACGGTCGGGCAGCGGGTCACCGCCGGCCAGCCGGTCGCGACCGTGGGCAACACCGGCAACGCCGAGACCACGCCGGCGCACGTCCACTTCGAGGTGCACCCCGGCGGGGGCGCGGCGGTCAACCCGTACCCCTGGCTGTCGGCGATCTGCGCCGGCTGAGCGGCCCTCAGCCCCCGGGCCGGAGCATGGCCGGGTGCAGCAGGCGGGCGTCGCCGACCCGGTAGAGCGCGGCGGGCCGGCCGCCGCCCGGGCCGGGCGCGGAGTCGCGGCCGACCGGCACGAGGAAGCCCGGGGTGCCGGTGACCTTGCGGTGGAAGTTGCGCGGGTCGAGGGCGACGCCCCAGGTCGCCTCGTAGACCCGGCGCAGCTCGGCGACCGTGAACTCCTCGGGGCAGAAGGCCGCGGCGAAGGGGGAGTACTCGAGCTTGGCGCGGGCCCGCTCGACGCCGGCCGCGAGCACGACGTCGTGGTCGAAGGCGGTCGGCCGGGCGGCGTCGACCGGCACCCACCCCACCCAGCGGGTCGTGGGGCCGGGCCGCGGGGCGGCGACGTCCGGCGCGAAGACGAGGTAGGACACCGACACCACGCGCATGCGCGGGTCGCGCGCGGGCGCGCCGAACGCCCCGAGCTGCTCGACGTGGGCGAGCTCGCGCCGCACGCCGGTCTCCTGCTCCAGCCGCCGGATCGCCGCCGCGTCGAGGTCCTCGTCGGGCGCGACGAAGCCGCCGGGCAGCGCCTGCGCACCGCGGAAGGGGTGGGTGTCGCGCTCGACGAGCAGCACCTGCAGGCGCGCCTCCCGGACGGTGAGCAGGACGACGTCGACGGTCACGGCGACCGGCGGGAAGGCCCGCGGGTCGTACGACGCGAGGAACGCCTGCTCGCCCGGGTCGGTCACACGACCTCGACCCCCGCAGCGGCCATCGCGGCCAGCGCCGCCTCCGTGGTCGCCGGGGCCACGCCGCGCACCAGGTGCGACAGCAGCCGCACGCGGAAGCCGGCGGCCACGGCGTCGAGCACCGACGCCCGCACGCAGTGGTCGGTCGCGATGCCGCACACGTCGAGCTCGGTGACCCCCCGCTCGCGCAGCCAGTCGGCGAGCGCCTGCCCGTCGGCCGTCTCGCCCTCGAAGGCGCTGTACGCCGCGGCGTGCGCGCCCTTGCGCACCACGGCGTCGAACTGCGCGTCCGCGAGGGGGGCGCGCAGCCGGCTGCCGTCGGTGCCGACGACGCAGTGCGGCGGCCAGGAGTCGACGTAGTCGGGGGTGTCGCTGAAGTGGCCGCCCGGGTCGACGTGCCAGTCGGCCGAGGCCACCGTGACCTCGTACGCGGGCAGCAGGGCGTGCACGCCGCGGGCCACCTCCGTGCCGCCCTGGACGGCCAGCGAGCCGCCCTCGACGAAGTCCTCCTGCACGTCCACCACCAGCAGGGCCCTCACGCGTCCTCCTCCAGCTCGGCGGTCCAGGCGGGCTCGCCCGGGGTCAGGTCGCGCGCGGCGGCGGGCAGGGCGGCCAGCGCGGCGGCGCAGTGCGCCCGTGCCCCGGCCACGTCGTCGTACGCCGGCAGCGGTGCCTGCAGCGGCACCCCGCCGGGCGGCACGGCGCCGTCGAGCCGCAGGACCTCGCCGCGCTCGGTGCGGAAGGCGTGCTTGCGGCCCCCGCGCGTCGACTTGCCGGCCGAGGTCTTGGCGACCGGGCGCATCGCCCCGTCGTCGCCCTCGACGGCGACGAGCTTGTAGACGAAGCCGGCGGTCGGCGCCCCCGAGCCGGTGACGAGCGAGGTGCCGACGCCGTAGCGGTCGACCGGCAGGCCCGCCAGGTCGGCGATGCCGTGCTCGTCGAGGTCGCCGGTGACGACGATGCGCGTGCCCGTGGCGCCGAGGGAGTCGAGCAGCGCCCGGGCGGCGGGCACCTCGACGCGCGGGTCGCCGCTGTCGAGCCGCACCGCGCCGAGCTGCGGGCCGGCGACCTCGACGGCCGTGCGGATGCCCTGCGCGGTGTCGTA
>CANKBT010000049.1 GCA_947479995.1 Frankiaceae bacterium
CGCAGCAGCGCGTCGGCGAGGGCCGCGGCGGTCGGGCGGGCCGCGGGGTCGGCCGCCAGCCCGGCCTCGACGACGGCGACGAGCGCGCGGGGCGCGGTCGGCGCGAGCAGGCCGAGCGGCGCGCGGCCGCCCGCCACGGCCGACGCCAGCACGTCGCCCGGGGTGCGGCCCTCGTGCGGCGGGCTGCCGGCCAGCAGGTGGTGGCACAGCGCCGCCGCGGCGTAGACGTCGCTGGCCGCGTCCGGCACGCCGCCTGCCGCCACGACCGGGTCGAGGTACTCCGCTGTCGCGTGCACCTCGCCCCCCTCCCCCGCCAGCCGGGCCACGCCGAGGTCGCCGAGCAGCGGCATGCCGGCGCCGGTCAGCAGCACGTTCGACGGCGAGACGTCGCCGTGCACCAGCCCGCAGGCGTGCGCGGCCGCCAGCGCCTGCGCCACCGGCGCCACGACCGTCACGGCCTCGCCGGGCGAGAGCCGCCCGCGCCGCGCCAGCAGCGCCGCGACCGAGCCGCCCGCGGCGTGGTCGAGCACGAGCACCGCGTCGGCGCCGCTGCCCACCACCTCGCGCAGCGGGACGACGTGCGGGGTGTCGAGCGCGGCGAGCAGCGCGGCCTCCCGGCGCAGCGCGGCGACCGCCGCGGGCCCGGCGCCGGGGCGCAGCCGCTTGAGGGCCACCACCTCGCCGGTCGCGGTCGACCGGGCGCGCCACACCTCGCCGGTCGCCCCGAAGCCGAGCATCTCCTCCAGCGCGTAGCCCGCGGGCTCCCAGCCGTCCACGCCGGCAGTGCAGCAGCCCTCGGCGCGCCGTGCGGGTTGTCCACACCTAGGGTCGGGGCGTGGCGGACGCGGTCGTGGTGGGTGCCGGGCTGGCCGGGCTGGCGTGCGCGCGGCGGCTCGCCGCCGCCGGGCTCGAGGTCGAGGTGCACGAGGCCGGTGACGCCGTCGGCGGGCGGGTGCGCACCGACGTCGTCGACGGGATGCTGCTCGACCGCGGCTTCCAGGTGCACAACACCGCCTACCCGGAGGCGCAGGTCGTGCTCGACCACGACGCCCTCGACCTGCGGCCCTTCGCCGCCGGCGCCCTCGTCCGCGTCGGCGACCGCCTGCACCGCGTCGGCGACCCGCGCCGCCGCCCCGGCTGGGCGCTGTCGACCGCCGCCTCGCCCATCGGCTCGCTGCCCGACAAGGCGCGCGTCGCCGCGACGTCGCTGCGCGCGATGGGCCCGGTCGACCGGCTCAAGCGCGCGCCCGAGACGACGACGCGGCAGGCGCTGCGCGACCGCGGCTTCTCCGACACCGTCGTCGACCGCTTCTTCCGGCCGTTCCTGTCCGGCGTGTTCCTCGAGGACCAGCTCGAGACGTCGAGCCGCTTCTTCGACCTGGTCTGGCGGTCGTTCGCCCTCGGCACGCAGTGCGTGCCCGCGGCGGGCATGGGCGCGGTCCCGGCGCAGCTCGCCCGCGGCCTCGACGTGCACCTGGAGCGCCCGGTCGCCGCCCTCGACCGGCGCACGCCCGTCGTCGTCGCGACCGGGCCGACCGCCGCCGCCGCGCTGCTGCCGCAGCTGCCCGCGCCGCGCACCAACTCGGTGACCACGCTCTACCACCTGGCCGACGCCCCGCCGGTCGACGAGCCCGCCGTGGTGCTCGACGGCGAGGCGAGCGGCCCGGTCGTCAACAGCATCGTGCTCACGAACGCCGCGCCGTCGTACGCGCCCGGCCGCGTGCTGGTCTCCAGCTCGGTGGTGACCGGCGACCCCTCCGAGCCGGGAGTGCGCGCGCACCTCGAGCGCCTCTACGGCGTCAGCACCGCCGCCTGGGAGCACGTGGCGACGTACGACGTGCGCGAGGCCCTGCCCAGCCAGGCGCCGCCGCTGGGCGGCCTGCGCAAGCCGGTGCGACTCGAGCCGGGGCTCTACGTCTGCGGCGACCACCGCGACACCGGCTCGATCCAGGGCGCCCTGGTGTCAGGGCGCCGCGCTGCCGACGCGCTCCTGCTCGACCTCCGCCACGGGGGCCGGGCGACCGGGTAGCCAGGTGCGGTCGCCGAGCTCGAGCACCAGCGCCGGCACCAGCAGCGACCGGACGATGACGGTGTCGAGCAGGATGCCGAAGGCCACGGCGAAGCCCAGCTGGGCGAAGAAGACGAGCGGCAGCACGCCGAGCACCGCGAACGTCGCGGCGAGCACGATGCCGGCCGACGTGATGACGCCGCCGGTGACCGCCAGCCCCTTGAGGGTGCCCGCCCGCGTGCCCGACTTCAGCGTCTCCTCGCGGACCCGCGTCATGAGGAAGATGTTGTAGTCGATCCCCAGCGCGACCAGGAAGATGAACGCGAACAGCGGGAAGGCCGAGTCGGCGCCCGGGAAGTCGAAGACGTTCTCGAACACGAGCGCGCAGACGCCCAGCGTGGCGAAGAAGCTCAGCACGACGGTGCCGATGAGCAGCAGCGGCGCGACGACCGCGCGCAGCAGCAGCCCGAGCACCACGAGGATGACGAGCAGCACCAGCGGGATGATCACCCGGTTGTCGCGCTGCGAGGCGGTCTGCACGTCGAGCGTGATGGCCGCCTGGCCGCCGACGAGCGCATCGGCCTCGGGCACCGCGTCGACCTCCTCGCGGAGCCGCTCGACGATGCGCTGCACCTCCACGCCGTCGCCGCCGACGTCGAGCGTGGCGTTGACGAGCACGCGGCCGTCGACCACGCGCGGGGCGCCGCCCGGGTCGGTGACCACCTCGGCCACGACGACGTCGTCGTCGGCGCGCACGACCTCGAGCACCGGGTCGAGCGACGACGCGAGCGGCAGCACGGTGACCGGCTGCGACTGCCCGGCCGGGAAGTGGCGGGCCAGGGCCTCCTGGCCGTCGAGCGACTCGACCTCCTGCGTGAACGACTCGTTCTGCGCGATGCCCTTGGCGTCGAGCCCGAACGACAGCAGCGCGAAGACGGCCAGCACCGCGGTGACGCCGGCCGCCAGAGGCCGCGAGCGGCGGCCGACCGTGCCGGCGACGCGGTCCCACAGGCCGTGCTCGAGCGCGCCCGCGCCGTCGGCGCGCGGGATGCGCGGCCAGAAGACCCCGCGCCCGACGACGACGAGCAGCGCCGGCAGCAGCGTGGTCATGGCCAGCACCGCCGCGACGATGCCGATGGCGCACACCGGGCCCAGGCTCTTGTTGCTGTTGAGGTCGGAGAACAGCAGGCACAGCAGGCCGAGCACGACGGTCGCGCCCGAGGCGACGATGGCGGGCACGGCGCCGCGCAGGGCGACGCGCATGGCGTCGACCGGCCGCTCGTGCGCGTGCAGCTCCTCGCGGTAGCGGGCGATGAGCAGCAGGGCGTAGTCGGTGCCGGCGCCGAAGACGAGCACGGTGAGGATGCCGGCGCTCTGGCCGTTGAGCGTCAGCACGTCGTTGTCGGCCAGCACGTAGACCACGCCGGCGGCCGCGGTGTAGGCCAGGCCGGCGGACAGCAGCGGCAGGAACCACAGCACCGGGCTGCGGTAGACGACCAGCAGGATGACCACGACGATGCCGGCCGTCGCCAGCAGCAGCACGCCGTCGATGTTGGAGAAGACCTCGAAGAAGTCGGCGAACAGGCCGCCGAGGCCGGTGACGTAGGCGTCCGGGCCGTCGGGGCGGTCGAGCCGCTCGCGCATCTGCTCGACGTCGAGCGGCAGGCCCTCGAGGTCGGCGCCGTCGAGGGGCACGACCACCGTCGCCGCCTCGCCGTCCTCGGACGGCACGACCGGCGACACCTCGCCGCGCAGCGTCTCGAGCTGCGCGAACGCCGCGCGGTCCTGCTCGGCGAGCGCCAGGTCGGCCGGCGTCAGCCCGCCCTCCCGCTCGTACAGCACGATCGCGGGCGCGAGGTCCTCGTCGCCGAAGCCCGCCTCGACCTCCAGCGCCCTCGTCGACTCGGCGCTGGCCGGCAGGAACGCGCTGTTGTCGTTCTCCTGCACGTCCTGCAGCTGGCCGGACAGCGGCCCGGTCAGGCCGCCGATGACGAAGACCCAGAACAGGGCGATGAGGGTGCCGGCGAGGCGGGGTCGCGTGCGCATGGCCGGAACGTAGCGATCACCGCCGACAGCGGTCGAGCGCTTACCCTGGGGCATGCGCTTCGAGCGGCTGGGGACGGTGCCGTACGAGCAGGCCTGGGCGCTGCAGCGCGCCCGGCACGCCGAGGTCGTCGCCGGCGGCGAGGACGTCGTGCTGCTGCTCGAGCACCCGCCGGTCTACACCGCGGGCAAGCGCACCGAGCCGTGGGAGCGCCCGGTCGACGGCACGCCGGTCGTCGACGTCGACCGCGGCGGCAAGATCACCTGGCACGGGCCGGGGCAGGTCACCGGCTACCCGATCACCCGGCTCGCCGACCCGGTCGACGTCGTCGCGTACGTCCGGCGGCTCGAGCAGGTGCTCATGGACGTCTGCGCCGAGCTGGGCCTGCCGACCCGCCGGGTCGAGGGCCGCTCGGGCGTCTGGACCACCGACGGCCAGCGCAAGGTCGCGGCGATCGGCATCCGCGTCGCGCACGGCGTGACGATGCACGGCTTCGCGCTGAACTGCGACCCCGACCTCGCGGCGTACGGCGCGATCGTGCCGTGCGGCATCGCCGACGCGACCGTGACCTCGCTGTCGGCCGAGCTGGGCCGCGACGTGACGACCGCCGAGGCCTTGCCGCTGCTGGAGCGCGCGCTGCCCGCGCTGGTCGGGGCGCGGCCTACAGCTGCGGCATGACCCGCGCGGCCACCAGCTCCAGGTGGTCGAGGTCGGCGAGGTCGAGCACCTGCAGGTAGAGGCGGGTCGCGCCCGCCTCGGCGAAGCGCCCGATCTTCGCCACGACCTCGTCGGGCGTGCCGGCCAGGCCGTTCTCGCGCAGCTCGGCGGGCTCGCGCCCGATGGCCGCGGCGCGGCGGTCGACCTCGGCGTCGTCCTCGCCGAGGCACAGCACCTGCGCGGCCGAGAGCACCAGGTCGCGCCCGGTCTGCGCCGCAGCCTCGCGCACCCGCCCGAACTGCGCGGCCGTGTCGTCGACCGACGCGAACGGCATGTTGAACTCCGTCGCGTACGTCGCCGCCAGCCGCGGGGTGCGCTTCGCCCCGCCGCCGCCCACCACGACCGGCAGCGGCGACTGCTGCGGCGTGACCAGGCCCGGGTTGTCGACGACCCGGTAGTGCGCGCCGTCGTAGGAGAAGGGGCCGCCGGCGAGCAGGCCGGTGACGACGGCGAGCTGCTCCTCGAAGCGGTCGAAGCGCTCGGCCAGCGGCGGGAACGGGATGCCGAAGGCGGTGTGCTCCGCCTCGTACCAGCCGGTGCCGAGGCCGAGCTCGACGCGCCCGCCGCTCATCCGGTCGACCTGCGCGACGGCCACGGCCAGCGGCCCGGGCAGGCGGAAGGTGCCGGCGGTGACGAGCGTGCCGAGCCGGATGCTCTGCGTGTCGCGCGCCAGGCCGGCGAGCGTGATCCACGCGTCGGTCGGGCCGGGCCGGCCGTCGCCGCCCATCGCGAGGTAGTGGTCGGAGCGGAAGAACGCGCCGAAGCCGGCGTCCTCCGCGACGAGGGCGACGCGCAGCAGGTCGTCGTACGTGGCGCCCTGCTGCGGCTCGGTGAACACGCGGAGCTCCATGCGGCCGACCCTAGCCACGGCGGTCACGTCAGCTGGACGAGCACCCCGTCGCCCGCCGCGGCGGCGGCCGCGTAGAAGCCGCGCAGCCGCTCGTACGCGGGCGCGAGGAAGGCGGTGAGCGCGTCCGGCGCGTCCCACGCGTCGTCCGGGTAGACCTCCGCCTGCCGGAACCCCGCGTGCGTGAAGCGGGCGCGCAGGTCCTCGACCGGCGTCTCGGTGAGCAGCGTCGCGACCGCCGCGACGCGCTCGGGCACGAGCGCGCGCACCGGCTCGTACGTCGACGGCTCGCCGACCGGGGTGCCGCCCAGCACGACGTCGAAGGCCGCGCCCTGGCCGCCCCAGGGGCTGCCGTTGAGCAGCACGTGCACGCCGTGCCAGGCGCGCCCGACGTCGAGCAGCTCCCCCGGCGCCCCGTCCTCCGCGCTGTCCGTCAGCAGCAGCTGGGCGACGTCCGGGTCGGCCTCGACGCGGTCGAGCTCGTCGTCGGTCACGCGCCGCCAGACCATCACCATCTCCCGCACGCCCCGGGACTCTAAGCGGCGCCCGCGGTGTTGACTCCACACATGACGTCCGTCGTGCCCGAGGGCCGCAAGATGCTGCGCCTCGAGGTGCGCAACGCCGAGACGCCCATCGAGAAGAAGCCGTCGTGGATCAAGACCCGCGCGGTGATGGGGCCGGAGTACACCGGGCTCAAGCAGCTGGTGAAGCGCGAGGGGCTGCACACCGTCTGCGAGGAGGCGGGCTGCCCCAACATCTACGAGTGCTGGGAGGACCGCGAGGCGACCTTCCTCATCGGCGGCGACCAGTGCACGCGGCGCTGCGACTTCTGCAACATCGACACCGGCAAGCCCGCGGCGTACGACACCGACGAGCCGCGCCGCGTCGCGGAGTCCGTCGCGACGATGGGCCTGCGCTACGCCACCATCACCGGCGTCGCCCGCGACGACCTGCCCGACGGCGGCGCGTGGCTCTACGCCGAGACGGTGCGCCAGGTGCACGCCGCCCTGCCGGGCGTCGGCGTCGAGCTGCTCGTGCCCGACTTCGACCGCGACCCCGACCAGCTGGCCGAGGTCTTCTCCTCGCGGCCCGAGGTGCTCGCGCACAACGTCGAGACGGTGCCGCGCATCTTCCGCCGCATCCGCCCGGGCTTCCGGTACGAGCGCAGCCTCGGCGTCCTCACCGACGCGCGGGCCGAGGGCCTGGTCACCAAGAGCAACCTCATCCTCGGCATGGGCGAGACCCGCGAGGAGGTGAGCGAGGCGCTGCGCGACCTGCACGAGGCGGGCTGCGACCTGCTCACCATCACGCAGTACCTCCGCCCCTCGCCGCGGCACCACCCGGTCGAGCGCTGGGTCAAGCCCGAGGAGTTCGTCGAGCTCGAGGCCGAGGCGCTGGCCGTCGGCTTCGCCGGCGTCATGAGCGGGCCGCTCGTGCGCTCGTCGTACCGCGCCGGCCGGCTCTACCAGCAGGCGCTGGCCGCCCGCGGCTGAGCCGCCGGGCCCGCGTTGCGACCGCACGCACGCACGGGACCCGCGGGCTTCACGCCGGCGTCACGCGACGGACACACGGGGCGCGCACGGTGGGGGCGAGCCCCTCGGAGGTCCTCGTGGTCCGACTGCCCGCACTCCCCCTGCCCGCACTCCCGCTGGCCGCGGTGACGCGGACCCGGCACCTGGCCGTGACCGCGCTGCTCGCGGTCGCCCCGCACGGCGGCCAGCGCACCGCCCGCCGCAACGCCTGGGCCGGCATGTCCGCCGGCGCCGCCGTCGCCCGCGCGCGCCGCGAGGCCGACGAGGCGCTGCGCGCGGCGTCCGCCGTCGGGGAGGCCCGGGCCCGCGCCCGCTGACCGCGGCCGGGGTCTAGCGTGCCGGCATGGCTGATCCCGTCTACCGCCCGGTCGTCGTCCTCGCCAAGACGGTGTTCCGGGCGCTGGGCCTGCGCTTCACGATCACCGGCGACGAGCACGTGCCGGACACCGGCGGTGCCGTCATGGCCCTCAACCACATCGGCTACCTCGACTTCACCTTCGGCGGGCTCGCGGCGCACCCCAAGCGGCGGCTGGTGCGCTTCATGGCCAAGAAGGAGGTCTTCGACCACCGCGTCAGCGGGCCGCTGATGCGGGGCATGAAGCACATCCCGGTCGACCGCGGCGGCGCGGCGATCGAGAGCTACCACGCGGCCGTCGAGGCGCTGCGCCGCGGCGAGATCGTCGGCGTCTTCCCCGAGGCCACGATCTCCGAGAGCTACGAGCTCAAGGAGTTCAAGACCGGCGCCGCCCGCATGGCCATGGAGGCCGGCGTGCCGCTGCTGCCGGTGGTGCTGTGGGGCAGCCAGCGGGTCTACACCAAGGGCCACCCGCGCGACCTCACCCGCGGCACGCCGATCCGCATCGTCGTCGGCGAGCCGTTCACGCCGGCGCCGGGCAGCGACCCGGTCGAGGTGACGGCCGACCTCAAGGCGCGCATGGCCGTGCTGCTCGACGAGGCCCGCGCCACCTACCCGGGCGGGCCGCGCACGCCGGACGACACCTGGTGGGTGCCGAAGGCGCTCGGCGGCACCGCGCCGACCCTCGAGGAGGCCGCCGTCCGCAACGCCGAGCGCAACGCCGCCCGTGCCGCCAAGAAGGCCAGGAAGGGCGCGACCGGCCCCGGCGCCTAGGCTCGGCGGCATGGCGAAGACGACGACCCCGCCCGCGAAGGGCGCCAAGGGGGCCAAGGGCGCGGGCAAGCCCGACCGCGCGGCCAAGCGCGAGCTGCGGGCCACGAAGAAGGCGGCGCGCAAGGCGCGCTTCGCGCAGCTGCGCCAGGCGTTCACCATGACGCGCCGGGCCGACCCCAAGCTCATCCCGCTGCTGCTCGTGGCCTTCCTCGTGCCGTTCGTGCTGCTGCTGTCGCTCGGCCTGCTGCTCGGCGGCACCTGGGTCGTCGTGCTCGGCTTCCTCGGCTTCCTGCTCGGCTTCCTCGCCACCACCGCGACCTTCGGCCGCCGCGTGCAGGCGACGGCGTACAGCCAGGTCGAGGGCATGCCCGGCGCCGCGGCGTCCGTCATCCAGCAGATGCGCGGCGACTGGCGCGTCACCCCGGCGGTCGGCTTCACCGCCCAGCAGGACCTGCTGCACCGCGTCGTCGGCCGCCCCGGCGTCGTGCTCGTGCGCGAGGGCTCGCCGAACCGCACGAAGGCGCTGCTCATCGCCGAGAAGAAGAAGCTCGCGCGCTTCGTCGGCGACACCCCGGTCTACGACCTGCAGGTCGGCGAGGGCGAGGGCGCGCTGTCGCTCAAGGAGCTCGAGCGCCACTTCGCCAAGCTGCCGCGCAACATCAAGCCGCGCGACGTGAACATCCTCGACCGCAAGCTCAAGGCGATGGCGCCGGCGCTGCCGATCCCCAAGGGGCCGGTGCCGATGAACGGCCGCGTGCCCCGCGGCAAGGTCCGCTAGCCGCGCGGGCTAGGCCCGGACGACGACCGTCCCGGCCGCCTTGTCGTGCAGCCCGCGCCCGTCGCGGTCGCTGACGAGCGCCGGCACGAGCAGCAGCAGGAGCAGGGTGCGCAGCAGCGCGCGCCCCAGGCCGAGGCGCGCCGGGTCGCCCTGCAGCGGCACCACGCGCAGGCGCACCAGGCGCATGCCGGGCGACTGCCCGGCGAGCGCCAGGCCGATCACCGTCGCGACGACGAACACGATCGACGGGCCGGCGCTGTCGGCGGCGCTGACGGTGTCGACGTCGATCGGCTGCAGCACGCGGCCGATGAGCGTCGCCGCCGCGATGTCGACGAGCAGCGCGGCCAGGCGCGCGCCGAACGACGCGACCGAGCCCCGGCCCTCGGCGGGCAGGCCGAGCCGCTTGCCGCGGTGGTCGCCCGGCTCCCAGCGGCGACCGCCCCCGGCGAAGTCGGTGAGGAACCCGCCACCCGCGCCAGCCATGCCCCGAGTCTACGGAGCCCGCGGCCTGCCCGCCCGTCCGCGTAACCGCCGCGAAACACGTGAGTCACCCGCGTTTCACAGCCCCTGGCTAGGGTCCGTGTCGACCGTCTCCCCATGACTGCCGGAGGGCACCACGTGTTCAAGGACGCCGACGAGGTCCTGAGCTTCATCAAGAAGGAGGGCGTCGAGATGGTCGACGTCCGGTTCTGCGACCTCCCGGGGATCATGCAGCACTTCACCGTGCCCGCCGGGTCCTTCGACGAGTCCGTGTTCACCGACGGGCTCGGCTTCGACGGCTCGTCCGTCCGCGGGTTCCAGGAGATCCACGAGTCGGACATGCAGCTGCTGCCCGACCCGACGACGGCGCGGATCGACCCCTTCCGCACCCGCAAGACCCTGCTCATGAACTTCTTCGTGCACGACCCGCTGACGGGCGAGGCGTACAGCCGCGACCCGCGCAACGTCGCCAAGAAGGCCGAGGCCTACCTCGCCGGCACCGGCATCGCCGACACGGCGTTCTTCGGCGCCGAGGCGGAGTTCTACATCTTCGACTCGGTCCGCTACGACACCGCCGCCCAGCACAGCTACTTCCACATCGACTCCGAGGCGGCGTTCTGGAACACCGGCCGCGAGGAGGAGGGCGGCAACCTGGGCTACAAGCAGCGCCAGAAGGGCGGCTACTTCCCGGTCGCGCCGAGCGACAAGTTCGCCGACCTGCGCGACGAGATGGCCGTGCAGCTCGAGGCCGCCGGCATGCCCGTCGAGCGCGGCCACCACGAGGTCGGCTCGGCCGGCCAGGCCGAGATCAACTACAAGTTCGACTCGCTGCTCAAGAGCGCCGACAACCTCGTGCTGTTCAAGTACCTCATCAAGAACGTCGCGCACCAGGCCGGCAAGACGGTCACCTTCATGCCGAAGCCGGTGTTCGGCGACAACGGCTCCGGCATGCACTGCCACATGAGCCTGTGGAACGCCGGCCAGCCGCTGTTCTACGACGAGGTCGGCTACGCCGGGCTGTCGGACACCGCGCGCTACTACATCGGCGGCCTGCTGCACCACGCCCCGTCGCTGCTGGCCTTCACCAACCCGACGGTCAACAGCTACCACCGCCTGGTCCCCGGCTTCGAGGCCCCGGTCAACCTGGTCTACAGCCAGCGCAACCGCTCGGCCTGCATCCGCATCCCGATCACCGGCTCGAACCCGAAGGCCAAGCGCCTGGAGTTCCGCTGCCCCGACCCGTCGAGCAACCCGTACCTCGCGTTCTCGGCGATGCTCATGGCCGGCCTCGACGGCATCAAGAACAAGATCGAGCCGCCCGTGCCGGTCGACAAGGACCTCTACGAGCTGCCGCCCGAGGAGCTCGCCGACGTCGCGCAGGTGCCGCTGTCGCTCGACGCCGTCCTCGACGCGCTGGAGGCCGACCACGACTACCTGCTCGAGGGCGGGGTCTTCACCGAGGACCTCATCTCGACGTGGATCTCGTACAAGCGCGAGAACGAGATCGACCCGCTGCGGCTGCGCCCGCACCCGTACGAGTTCGCCATGTACTACGACATCTAGCCCACCCGCCCGCTGCGACGGCCCGGCCCTCCTCGGAGGTGCCGGGCCGTCGCGCGTCCGGGGCGGCGCGGCGACCGGCCCTTGACGCGCGCGGGACGCTCGCACCGGTCGCGGACCGCCGGAGCCCGCGCCACGGCCGGACGACGAGGCGCAGCAGGGGGGCGGACGTGAGCGGGTTCCCGGAGCAGCAGCAGGGCGTGCTCTACCTGACCGAGGGCGGTCAGGAGACGGAGCTGATGTACCGGCACGGGCACGACCTGCCGGAGTTCGCGCTCTTCCCGCTCCTCGACGACCGCCGGGCGAGGGCGGACCTCGAGGACATGTACCGGCGCTACCTCGAGGTGGCCGCCGCGCACCAGCTGGTGCCGCTCATGGGCGGCCTGGACTACCGCGCGAGCCCGGACTGGGCCGGCAAGCTCGGGATCTCCGCCGCCGGCCTGCACGAGTACCAGCTGCGCTGCATCGACTTCCTCCGCGAGGCGGCCCGGCCCTTCCGCGGCCAGCTGCCCGACCCGCTCGTCGTCGGCATCGTCGGGCCGCGCGGCGACGCGTACGGCCAGGACCGCACCATGACGGCGGAGGAGGCGCAGGACTACCACGCCGTGCAGCTGGCGAGCCTGCGCGAGGCCGGCGTCGACCTGGTGAGCGCCATGACCTTCAACGGCGTCCCCGAGGCGGTGGGGCTGTCGCGCGCCGCGGCGGCGGCGGGGCTTCCGCTGTCGCTGTCGTGGATGGTCGACAAGACCTCGCGGGTGCGCAGCGACCTCACGCTGCAGCAGGCCGTCGAGGCGGTGGACGCGCTCGCCGGCGAGGACCGGCCGGACTTCCACGGCGTCAACTGCGCGCACCCCGACGAGCTCGCCCCCGCGCTCGCCGACGGCCCGTGGCGCACGCGGCTGCGCAGCCTGCGCCCCAACGCCTCGCGCGCCGACAAGCTCTCGCTGTGCACGATCGGGCACCTCGAGGCCGGCGACCCCGAGGAGCTGGGCGGCCAGATGGGCGCGCTGTCGCGACAGCTGCCGCACGTCGACGTCTGGGGCGGCTGCTGCGGCACCTGGGACGAGCACCTCGAGGCTGCCGCACGTGCCCTGAGGCCGCAGCCCACCGGCTGAGCGCGCTCGGGCGCGGTGGATCCTCGCCGGCGCCGGCCCGGTGCGACGATCCGCGTCATGAGCTGCTTCGTCTCGCACACGAGCGTCGACTGCACGGACGCCTACGGCCTCTCGCGCTGGTGGGAGGGCGTCCTGGACTACACCGAGGACGCCGACGACCCGAACGAGCCGGGCGACGAGGAGTGCGCCATCGCGTCGCGCGACGGGGGGCACCGCCTGCTGTTCCTCGAGGTGCCCGACGCCAAGCAGGCCAAGAACCGGCTGCACCTCGACCTGCGCCCGCGCGAGGGCTCCCGCGACGCCGAGCTGCCGCGCCTGCTCGCCCACGGCGCGACGGTCGTGGACGACCGGCGCCGGCCGGACGGCACCGGTTGGGTCGTGCTCGCCGACCCCGAGGGCAACGAGTTCTGCCTGCTCCGCAGCGAGGCCGAGGTGGCCGCGACCCGCTGACGGGCTCGTCGCCTCCGCATCCCGAGCACCGGCTCGGACCCGACGGCCGAGCGCCTGGAGTTCCGCCGCCTCGACCCGTCAGGCAACCCGCACCTCGCATCCTCGGCGAGGCTCGTTCGAGGCCGACCACGACCACCTGCTCGAGGGCGGGGTCTTCACCGGGGCCCTCATCTCGACCTGGATCTCGTACGAGCAGGAGAGCGAGATCGACCCGCTGCGGCGGCTCCTCAGCGGTCGAGAGGCCGGTGCCCTGGACCGCAGCTGCGTCGACCGGGGGCAGTCGGCACCCACGCGCACGCGCTGTCGCGGCGCTGGCACCCGGCACCCTGAGGGTCGACGGCCTCGGCTGACCCTGACGACGCGGCTGGGCTGCCCTGGCGCGAGAGCTCAGCGGCCGCGCCACTGGGCTGCCGCGAGGTCCCAGAAGGCGTCGAGGTCGGGGGTCCACGTCGTCCACCAGTGCAGGCCGCACGAGCGCAGCTGGTGCGTGTGCCGCACCCCCGCGGCCGTGAGGGCGTCGCTGAAGGCCTGCGTCTGCTGCCGCAGCTGCGGCTCGGTGCCGGCCGTCGGGTAGACGAGGTCGGCGGCGTCCTCGGGCCGGCACGGGACGCCGTTGCCGCTCGAGAGGAAGACGGTGGTGCCGCGCAGCCGCCCCGCGTCGTGCAGCGGGTCGACGGCCTCCCACGCCGCCGCGTGCGCGACCGGGTCGCCGAGCGGCCCCGCAGCCAGCGGGTCGTCGCCCGCGCAGAGCTGCTCGGCCCGCATCGTCGCGAGCACGCCGAGCTGGTTGGCCGGGTCGCGCGGGGCGACTGCGCCGGACAGCACGCCGAGCTGGCCGAAGACGTCGGCGTGCACCTCCGCGAGGTGCGCGGCCGACAGCCCTCCCCCGCTGTAGCCGGCGAGGGCGCGGTGCTGCCGGTCGGCCCGCGTGCGGTACGTGCTGTCGACCCACCGCACCAGGTCGCGGCCGATCAGCGTGGCCTCGCGGCGGTGGCCGTCCACCCAGTCGACCGCGAGCCCGGTGACCGTGCCGAGCCGCGGGAGCACGACGATCGCCTGCTGGCGGGGCGAGCGGGCGGCGGTCGAGGCGAGCAGGTCGCCGTACTCGATCCAGCTGTCCTCGTCGCCCTGCGCCCCGTGCATCAGGTAGACGACCGGGTAGCGCG
>CANKBT010000050.1 GCA_947479995.1 Frankiaceae bacterium
CCGGGCACGCTGGTGTCGGGGCCCTCGTTCGTCGCGAGGAGGTACTCGCCGAGCCGGGTCGCCTGGAAGTGGAAGGGCTCGGCCTGGTCCCTCGGCACGAGCGCGGCGCCGCGGCCGACGAAGCCCTCGCCGGGCTGCTCGAGCACGTAACAGCCGCCGGCCATCGCGTAGCGGTCCTCCGGCACCGGCAGCCGGTCGTCGACGTCGCGCCCCTCGACGAGCGCGAACTTGGTGCGCTGCCCGGTCTGGTCGGGCGGTGGCGCCTCCTCGGCGCTCGCGACGCTGATCGCGCCGAGCGGCACGAGCAGGGCGACGGCGGTGAGCAGGGCGCGGCGGCGTGTGGCGCGGGTCACGATGCCGTGCAACGAGCGGGGAGCGCGAGGGGAACGGCACTGGTCTGACCAGTGGGGCAGCCTGCGGCGTCATGCCTGATCAGGGCCGGTCGACGCATCGACGTGCGACCACGCGCGCCATCACCACCCGCTGGCGCTGCCAGGCGCCCGCGAGGACGCTCGCGGTCAGCCCGTGGACGCCCGCACGACCGCGTAGCGCGCGCACGCGAAGTCGCGGTTGCGCACGACGTCCTCCAGCCGCAGCTCGACGTGGCGCGGCAGCAGCGGGGCGCCGGCGCCGAGGGCGACGGGCGCCCACTGCACCCACACCTCGTCGAGCAGCCCGGCGTCGGCGTACTGACCGGCGAGGTCGCCGCCGCCGACGACCCACAGGTCCTTCTCCCCGGCGGCCGCCGTCATCTCGGGGTGCAGGGCGGCGACGTCGCCGCGGGCGAAGCGGACGTCGCCGTCGACGCGCGGCAGGTCGTCGCGCGACGACAGCACCCAGGTCGGCAGGGAGTACGGCCACGCGGTGCCCTCGTGCGCGACGACCCACTCGTACGTCGTCGAGCCCATGACCAGGGCGCCCACCCGGTCGGCGAGGAAGGCGTCGTAGCCCATCGGCCCGGTGACGTCGACGTCGCGGGACAGCAGCCAGGACAGGCCGTGCGAGGCGTCGGCGATGAAGCCGTCGATGCTGGACGCGGTGAAGTAGGTCGTGGCCACGGCCGCACCCTGGCAGGGCCCTCCGACAAGCCGGGGCGGGCCGGCCGGGTGACCACCGCACCGCCCGGGGCGAGGCGAGGCCGCAGGCGGTGCAGTGGTCACGTCCGGGGGCGGCGGGGCCGCCCGGGCGCTAGGCGCTCAGGACGTCGTCGGCGTCGACGATCGTGTACGCGTAGCCCTGCTCGGCGAGGAAGCGCTGGCGGTGCGCGGCGTACTCCGCGTCGACCGTGTCGCGGCTGACCACCGTGTAGAAGTGGGCCGTGCGGCCGTCGGGCTTGGGGCGCAGCACCCGGCCGAGGCGCTGGGCCTCCTCCTGGCGCGAGCCGAAGGTGCCCGAGCACTGGATCGCGACGGTCGCCTCGGGCAGGTCGATCGAGAAGTTGGCGACCTTGCTCACCACCAGGCCCGGGATCTGCTTGGTGCGGAACAGGTCGAACAGCCGCTGCCGCTCGGCGTTCTTCGTCGAGCCCTGGATGACCGGCATGTCGAGCGCCTCGCCGAGCTCCTCGAGCTGGTCGAGGTAGGCGCCGATGACGAGCACCTGGTCGTCGCTGTGCCGCTCCACCAGCTTCTTCACCACGGCGATCTTGGTGTGGGCGGTCGCGGCGTACTTGTAGCGGTCCTCGGGCTCGCCGGTGGCGTAGAGCAGCCGCTCGTTGTCGGTCATCGTCACGCGGACCTCGGTGCAGTCGGCGGGCGCGATGTAGCCCTGCTGCTCGATGTCCTTCCACGGCGCGTCGTAGCGCTTCGGGCCGATGAGGGAGAAGACGTCGCCCTCGCGGCCGTCCTCGCGCACGAGCGTGGCGGTCAGGCCGAGGCGCCGGCGCGACTGCAGGTCGGCGGTCATGCGGAACACCGGCGCGGGCAGCAGGTGCACCTCGTCGTAGACCACCAGGCCCCAGTCGCGGGCCCCGAACAGCTCGAGGTGGGCGTACTCGCCCTTCCGCTTCGTGGTCATGATCTGGTACGTCGCGATCGTGACCGGCTTGATCTCCTTCTTCTCGCCGGAGTACTCGCCGATCTCGTCCTCGGTCAGGGACGTCCGCTTGACCAGCTCGTCCTTCCACTGCCGCCCGGAGACGGTGTTGGTGACGAGGATGAGGGTCGTCGCGCCGGCGCGGGCCATGGCCGCCGCGCCGACCAGCGTCTTGCCGGCGCCGCAGGGCAGCACGACGACGCCCGAGCCGCCGTGCCAGAAGCCGTCGACCGCGAGCGACTGGTAGTCGCGCAGCGTCCAGCCGTCCTGCGCCAGCTCGATGGCGTGGGCCTCGCCGTCGACGTAGCCCGCGAGGTCCTCCGCCGGCCAGCCCACCTTGAGCAGCGCCTGCTTGAGGCGGCCGCGCTCGGACGGGAACGCCTGCACGGTGTCGGCGTCGAGCCGGGTGCCGAGCATCGGCGCGACCTTCTTGCTGCGCGTGACCTCCTCGAGCACCGCCCGGTCGGTCGTGCGGAGCACCAGGCCGTGCACGGGGTCCTGCTCGAGGGTCAGGCGGCCGTAGCGGTCCATCGTGTCGGCGACGTCGACGAGCAGCGCGTGCGGCACGGCGTAGCGGCTGAAGCGCACGAGGGCGTCGACGACCTGCTCGGCGTCGTGGCCGGCGGCGCGGGCGTTCCACAGCCCGAGCGGCGTGAGCCGGTAGGTGTGCACGTGCTCCGGGCTGCGCTCGAGCTCGGCGAACGGCGCGATGGCCTGGCGGCACTCGGCCGCCATCGGGTGGTCGACCTCCAGCAGGAGGGTCTTGTCGCTCTGGACGATCAGCGGACCGTCGGGGGTGTTCACCACAGGAGTGTCCAACGCCGGTGCGACACCCGCTCTTCCGCTACGGGTGCTCGGGCGCCTCGTCCAGCTCGGCGACGCCGGTGATGCGGTGCACCGAGAAGGTGCGGTCCTCGCGGCGCAGGTGGTCGTACGCCGTGACGAAGCCGCCCTCGACGCCCCGCGGCTCGACGACCCGGCTGGTCGCCCGGCCCTGCGCGTCGACGTAGCCGATCCAGACCTGCCGGCCCTCGCGCGCGGCCTCCTGCAGGAAGGCCAGGACGTCGCCGGTCGGGGTGCGGCTCGTCGTGACCGGGGCGCGGCGTGCCGCCCGGGCGGCCAGGTCGCCGGCCCGCAGCGCCGTGACGGCGAGCGCCGCCTGCTCGGGCGGCAGCGCGGCGGGCTCGGCGTGTCGGGCCGGCCGGGGGCGCACGGCGGTGCGGCGGGCGTCGGGGCGGGCGAGCAGCAGCGCGCCGTCGGGCGCCTCGGCGGCGGGCGCGAACCCGGCGGCCCGCAGGTCCTCGAGCAGCTGGGTGAGCGGCACCTGGCTCACCAGCACGGTCGGGGCGATCCGCCGCAGCCCCAGGGATGCGGTCCGCTTCGCCGCCACGACCTCGGACAGCAGCGACTCGTCGTCGCACCGCAGGTAGGTCGCCGCGACGCCCGCGCGCAGGCGCCCGTGGCGGCGGGCGACGTCCTCGACGAGGTACGTCAGCGCCTGCGGCACAGGGGTGCGCGAGCGCGCGCGGAACAGCTCCTGCACCTCGCCGGCCGAGCGCCCGGCGTCGAGCGCGCGGCGCACCGACGCCTCGGACACGCGGTAGACGGTCGCGCCGCCGGTCGACTCGACGTCGGCGACGAGCGCGAGCTCGCGAGCCAGGTCGCGCGCGAGCGGGCCGGGGGCGACGACGGTGAGGTCGGGCTGCACGAGCACGTGGTCGAGCGGGTCGGGCAGCAGCGCCGACAGCGCCCGGGCGGCCCCGCGGTCGTCGCCGGCGAGCACGAGCCGCGCGGGCCCGGAGATGCCGCCGCGGCCGGTGACGCCGAGCAGCTCGGCCTCCTCGAGCACCCAGGCGAGCACCTGGTCGCGCAGCCGGCCGCCGCGCCGGGGCGCGGCCCACACGAGGCGGTCGAGGAGCGCCTCGCGCGACGGCGCCTGCCCGGCCGGCACGTCGGCGAGCGCCCGCAGCACGCGCAGGCGGTCGGCCGGCGCCCCCGGCCGGGCGATCTCGAGCGACAGCGGGGCGAGCGCCTTGTCGCGGTCGTCGCGCTCGCCGATGAGGCCGGGCAGGCGCGGCAGGTCGACCCAGGCGCGGGCGAGCGCGGTCCAGCGCTGCTCGGGCGGCAGCGCCGCCCAGCCGTCGTACGCGGTGGTCGGCGACCACTCCGGGTCGACCCCGGCGGTGGTGTCGAGCAGGCCCGCGCCGTACGCCACCTCGAGCAGCAGGCCGGCGACCCGCTCGGGGACGTCGAGGTCCTTGGCGACGCGGCGCAGGTCGCGGACGCCGAGGCCGCCCGAGCGCAGCACCGCGGGGCTCTCGACCGACCACTGCTCGAGCAGCGCCTCGACCTTGGCGACGACGTCGGCCGCGACCTGCGCGGCGGCGGCGTCGACCGCGCCCTTGCCGGGCGAGGAGCCGTCGAGCGGGGGCGGCGTGGCGCGCACCTCGCCGAGCGGGGCGTCGCCGCGCAGCAGCAGCGCCACCTCGCGCGGCAGCTCGACGGTGCTGGTGTCGACGGGCACGAGCAGGCCGTGGGCGATGAGCCAGCGCACGGGCGAGAGGTCCTCGCCGTCGGCGACCGGCCGCAGCGCGTCGCGCACCTGCCCGAGGGGGGAGCCGTGCGCCAGGCTCTCGAGCACCTCGCGGGCGCGCGGGCCGGCCTCGTCGAGCAGGCCGCGCAGCCGGTCGGGGTCGGTCAGCGCGGCGACCACCGCGGGCAGGCCGGCGTCGGCGGCCAGCCCGAGGCGCTGCGCCACCGGGGCGAGCTGGCCGCCGCTCAGGCGCGCGAGGCAGGCGGCGACCGGGCGGCCGAGGCCGGCGGGCGAGGTGCCGGCGACCTCGCGCACCCCGCCGACGACCGACAGCGCGGCGTCGGGCCCCCACACGAGCGCCAGGTCGCGCAGCCGGGCCACGCCGGAGTCGACGGCCCTCTTGGTCGCGCCGCCGCCGACGAGGGCGCGGACCTCGGCGAGGGTCGTCGGGGTGTCGAGCAGCACCAGGGCGTCGACGAGGGCGAGCGAGAAGGCGTCGAGCTGCTCGAGCGCCCGCAGCAGCGACAGGCGGGCGGCCGCGCGCGCCGCGAGCACCCCGACGTCCGGGGGCACGGGGGAGGCGAGGTCGGGGCGCGCGGCGAGCAGCGCGGCGAGCCGGTCGTCGTCCCAGGCGCGCAGGGCGTCGGCCAGGCTCCGCGGCGCGTCCATCCGGTCGAGGCTAGTCGCGGAGTGCGCATCCCGCCGGGGGGTAGGGCGCCCGCATGACGACCCCTGACCCCCACGCCGAGGGGCTCGTGGCGCCGGAGGGCGTCGACGAGGGCTCCGCCGCCTCGACCGCCGAGAATGCGGCCGGCCACGACGACGCCGGCACCGTCGGCGGGCGCGGCCCCGGCGGCCCGCCGGACCCGGCGCAGCCCGCCCCGCCGGACGAGCCGTCGACCGACGACGTCGAGCCGGGCGGCGGCCCTGGCCAGGAGTACAGCGTCGGCGAGGGCTGACCCGCCGGCCGGTCACGCGCCGCGCACGGGCTCCGCAGCGTCAGCCCTGCGCGCGCTTGGCCTCGCGGCGGCGCGTCCGCGCCCCGCGCAGCAGCCCGACGAGCGCGAGGGCGAAGCCGAGGGGCAGCAGCACGCCCGCCAGCACGACCGGCACGTCGGGGGCGTCGGTCTCGCCGAGGATGGCCGGCACGACGCTGACGAGCGTCATGACGACGCCCACGACGAACACCGCCGCGCCCAGGCGCACGAGCAGGTCGCCGGGCCGGCGGTTGGGGGCGGCGTGCCTGCTGCTCACGGCGCCAGCGTAGGCGCGCGACTAGCCTGGAGCGCGAGCCCGGTCGCCCGTGACCGGCCCGAGCGGACGAGGTCGCGGTGCCCACCGGCAAGGTCAAGTTCTACGACAGGGACAAGGGCTTCGGCTTCGTCTCGCGCGACGACGGCGGCGACGTCTTCGTCCCGAAGTCCGCGCTGCCCGCGGGTGTCGAGGAGCTCAAGGCCGGGGTGCGCGTGGAGTTCGGGGTGGCCGCCGGCAAGCGCGGCGAGCAGGCGCTGTCGCTGACGGTGCTCGACGCCCCGGTCGGCCTGGCGAGCGCCCGCCGCCCCGCCGAGGAGCTCGGCACGATGGTCGAGGACCTCATCAAGCTGCTCGAGGCGCGGGTCGCGCCCGGGCTGCGGCGGGGCAAGCACCCCGACCGCGAGACGGGCCGGCGGGTGGCGACGATCCTGCGCGCCGTCGCCACCGAGCTCGAGGGCTAGCGCCGGCTCAGCCGGCGGGCCGGTGCGCTCCGGCTCAGGTCTGGGGCACCAGCGTGAAGCGCCACAGCCCGGTGACCGTGTCGTCGTCCTCGCTGGCGAGCTTGCGCACCTCGAGGGTCTGGCGCACGCCCTGCGAGAAGTCGGGCAGCACCCGCGCGGTGTGGCTCTCGACCTCGATGTCGGTGACGCGCACGGCCTCGCCGCCCTCGGGCGTCAGCGAGACGAACCACGCGGCGTCGGCGAGGTCCTTGTCGACGTCGACGAGCACCTCGTCGCCCGGGGTGACCTGCAGCAGGGTCGCCTGGCGCTCGGCGTCGAAGCGGCAGGCGCCGTCCTCCTCGGGCCCCTTCTCGGGGTCCTGGCCGTCGAAGCAGAAGACGAACGCCTCGTCGTAGAGGCTGGTGTCGCCGCTGTAGAGCGTGACGATCGGCGCCGGCGCCTCGCAGGCCGAGAGCCCCAGCAGGGCGGCCCCGGCGGCCAGGGCGGCGAGCGTGCGGCGGGCGTGCATGCGGACTCCGAGCGGCGAGGTGGTGGACTGGGGGTGTGGCAGGTGTGCGGCGCAGGCTGAGGGACGTCGGCAAGACGGTATCGGGCGTGCTCGCGGGGCGCCCGGTCGAGGGTGCCGAGAGCGGCACCCCGGAGCAGCAGGAGGTGGGCGCGGTGGCGGACAGCCCCCTGCCCGGCAGCACGGCGCCCGGCGGCGCGGCCCCCGACGGCCCCGCGCCGGACGCCGCAGGGCGCGAGGCAGCGCACGACGCAGCGCCGGCGCACGACGCGACCGCCGCCGTGGTCGACGACCTCGAGCGCGCGGCCCTGGACGCCGGCGCCGCCGAGGCGGTCGCCGAGGAGCAGGCGGTGACCGGCGCGACCGGCATCGCGCCCGCGCCGACCGCCGAGGTCGACGACCCGCACTCCGGCGACCCGGTGCCGCTCGAGGCGGCGCCGGCCGAGGCCGACCCGGTGCTCGCCGCCGCCGTCGACCTGGCCCGGGCGGTCGCCGTCGAGGTGGCGGGCGACGCGGTCGGCGCGCACCTCGGCGTCGAGGCCGACGGCCCGCCGGACGGCGGCCCGGCCGCCACCCACTCCTTCGCGACCACCGACCCGGCGTACGTCGGCTGGCGGTGGGCGGTCACCGTCGCGCGCGCCGACGGCAGCGACCAGGTCACCGTCGACGAGGTCGTGCTCCTGCCGGGCGCCGGCGCGCTGCTGGCGCCCGCGTGGCTGCCCTGGGCCGAGCGCGTGCAGCCCGGCGACCTGTCGCCCGGCGACATGCTGCCGACCGACCCCGACGACCCGCGGCTGGTCCCGTCGTACGCGACGGAGGAGGACGACCTCGACCTCGCCGACGCCGTCTGGGACGAGCTGGGCCTCGGCCGCGAGCGCGTGCTGAGCGTCGAGGGGCGCCTGGAGACGGCCGAGCGCTGGTACGACGGCGACGCCGGTCCGCGCTCGCCGCTGGCCAAGCAGGCCCCGGCGTCGTGCGTGAGCTGCGGCTTCCTCGTGCCGCTCGGCGGCGCCCTGCGGCAGGCCTTCGGCGCCTGCGCCAACGCGCTGGCCCCCGACGACGGCCGCGTGGTGGCCCTCGACCACGGCTGCGGCGCGCACAGCGAGGTGGCCGTCGACAGCGCCCACGCGGCGACCGCGGGCATGGCCGTCGAGGACGACGAGTTCGAGCTGGTGCCCACCGAGTCGTAGGCGCCCGTGTGGTCCGGGGGACCGCGGGCACCCGACCCCGCATGAGCAGCAAGCCGGACGCGCCCACCGACCTGACGAAGCCCTCCTGGACGTACGTCGCCAAGAAGAGCTTCCGCGAGTTCACCGACGACCAGTGCACCGACCTGGCCGCCGCGCTCACCTACTACGCGGTGCTGGCGCTGTTCCCCGGCCTCATCGCGGTGGTGTCGCTGCTCGGGCTCGTCGGCGACAGCCGCTCGACCACCGACGCGCTGCTCGGGATCGTCGACGACCTCGGCCCGGCCTCGGCCGTCGAGACCTTCCGGCCGACCATCGAGTCGCTGACCACGAGCAGCGCGGCCGGCATCGGCCTGGTCATCGGCCTGGCGAGCGCCCTGTGGTCGGCGTCGGGCTACGTCGGCGCCTTCGCCCGCGCGATGAACCGCATCTACGAGATCGACGAGGGCCGGCCGTTCTGGAAGCTGCGCCCGCTGCAGATCGCCGTCACGCTGCTCGCCGTCGTCATGATCTGCGTCATCGCCGTCGGCCTGGTCGTCTCCGGCCCGCTCGCGCGCAGCATCGGCGACGCGGTCGGCCTGGGCGACACCGCCGTCACGGTCTTCTCGATCGCCAAGTGGCCGGTGCTCGTCGCGCTCGTCGTGCTGGTCATCGCGGTCCTGTACTACGCGACGCCCAACGCCAAGCAGCCGAAGTTCCGCTGGATCAGCATCGGCGCGCTCATCGCGCTGGTGGTGTGGGTGCTCGCCTCGGTCGCCTTCGGCCTCTACGTCGCCAACTTCGGCTCCTACGACAAGACCTACGGCACCCTCGCCGGCGTCATCGTCTTCCTGCTGTGGCTGTGGATCACCAACCTGGCCCTGCTGTACGGCGCCGAGGTCGACTCCGAGATGGAGCGCGCCCGCGAGCTGCAGGCCGGCCAGCCGGCCGAGGAGGAGCTGCAGCTGCCGCCGCGCGACACCAGCAAGATCGAGAAGAAGAGGGCCAAGGAGGAGAAGGACCTCGCCGAGGCGGGCCGCCTGCGGGCGACCCGCGGCCAGGACCTCTAGGCGGGGGGCCGGCGCGCCCGGCGGGTCACGACCACCAGGCCGAGCGCGCCGAGCAGCACCCCGACCACGCAGGTCAGGTGCTGCCAGGACGGCACGCTGCGGCCGCCGAGGTCGAGCGCCAGCAGCACCAGGCCGCCGAGCACCCAGAGCGCGGTGAGCGCGCCGACGATGCGCACGTCGTCGAGCTCGAGCGGCTCGGGGGCCGGTCGCGTCGGGGCCTTCACGGCAGTGACCCTAGACACCTCCCGCGCGACCCGCGGCCGCGGGCGGGTGCGGCATGCTGCCCGCCATGACGAGCAGGGTCGCCCGGGCGGGCGGAGCGCTGGACCGGTACTTCTCCATCACGTCGCGCGGCTCGACGGTGCGCCAGGAGGTGCGCGGCGGCGCCGCCACCTTCTTCACGATGGCGTACATCGTGGTGCTCAACCCGCTGATCATCGGCACCGTGCCGGACGGCGACGGCCGCGTGCTCGGCGTCCCGCAGGTCGCGGCGGTGACCGCGCTCGTCGCGGCGGTGATGACCCTCGCGATGGGGCTGGTCGGCCGCTACCCGCTGGCCGTCGCGAGCGGCCTGGGCCTCAACGCCTTCGTCACCTTCTCCATCGCGGCCGACATGAGCTGGGCGGACGCGATGGGCCTGGTGGTCCTCGAGGGCCTGATCATCACGGTGCTGGTGCTCACCGGGCTGCGCACGGCGGTCTTCCACGCCATCCCGCTGCAGCTCAAGACGGCGATCAGCGTCGGCATCGGGCTGTTCATCGCGCTCATCGGCTTCGTCGACGCGGGCTTCGTGCAGGCCGGCTCGGGCGTGCCGCTGCAGCTGGGCTCGACCGGCTCGCTGCGCGGCTGGCCGTCGCTGGTCTTCGTCCTCGGCCTGCTGCTCACCGCGGTGCTCGTGGTGCGCCGCGTGCGCGGGGCGATCCTGCTCGGCATCATCGCCACGACCGTGCTGGCGATCGTCGTGGAGGCGGTCGGCGACCTCGGCGCGAAGGCACCCGACGGCAGCAACCCCGACGGCTGGGCGCTCAACGTGCCGACGCTGCCCGACGAGGTCGTGAGCACGCCCGACCTCGCGCTGCTCGGCGACTTCTCGCTGCTCGGCAGCTTCGACCGGGTCGGCGTGGTCGCCGCCCTGCTGCTGGTCTTCACGCTCATGCTCGCCGACTTCTTCGACACCATGGGCACCGTCGTGGGCGTCGGCGCCGAGGCCGGGCTGCTCGACGAGCAGGGCTCGCTGCCCGGCGTCGAGCGCGTGCTGCTCGTCGACTCCGTCTCGGCGGTGGCCGGCGGTGCGTCGTCGGCCTCCTCCGCGACCACGTACATCGAGAGCGCGGCCGGCGTCGGCGACGGCGCCCGCACGGGCCTCGCGTCCGTCGTGACCGGCGCGCTGTTCCTCGTCGCGCTGCTGTTCACCCCGCTCGTGCAGGTGGTGCCGTTCGAGGCCGCCTCGCCCGCGCTGGTCGTCGTCGGCTTCCTGCTGTTCGTGCAGGTGAAGGACCTCGACCTCGACGACTGGGCGCTCGCCGTCCCGGCGTTCCTCACCATCGTGCTCATGCCGTTCACGTACTCGATCACCAACGGCATCGGCGCCGGCTTCGTGTCGTACGCGGTGCTGCGCGCCGCGCAGGGGCGCGGCCGCGAGGTGCACCCGCTGCTGTGGGTGGTCGCGGCGCTGTTCCTCGTCTACTTCGGCATCGACCCGGTCGAGGACCTGCTCACCTCGTAGGGGAAGACCGGCGGGGCCGGGGTAGTTGCCTCAGGCAATGACCTCGCGCCAGCTCACCGACACCGCGCTCGCCTCCGCGCTGCGCCTGTCGGTCATGCGCCTCGCCCGCCGCCTGCGCTCCGAGCGCGCCGACACCGCGCTCACCCTCAGCCAGCTGGCCGCCCTGGCGACCCTCGACCGGTCGGGGCCGCTCACGCCCGGCGAGCTCGCCGCCCTGGAGCGCGTGCGCCCGCCGCAGGCCACGCGGCTGGTCGCGAGCCTCGAGGCGGCCGGTCTCGTCGACCGCGCCGACCACCCGACCGACGGCCGCCAGGTGCTGCTGTCGCTCAGCCCCGACGGCGCCGCGCTCGTGCGCGAGGACCGCCGGCGCCGCGACGCCTGGCTGGCGCAGCGCCTGCGCGCGCTCGACCCCGAGGACCGCCGGGTGCTGCGCGAGGCCGCCGCCGTGCTCGACCGGCTGGCGGCGCAGTGAGCGCCGGCGCGGGCACCTTCCGCTCGCTGCGCAACCGCAACTACCGGCTGTTCGCCGGTGGCCAGATCGTCAGCCTCACCGGCACCTGGGGCCAGCGGGTCGCGCAGGACTGGCTCGTGCTCGAGCTGTCGGGCAACAGCGGCGTCGCCCTCGGCGTCGTGACCGCCCTGCAGTTCCTGCCCGTGCTCGTGCTCAGCCTGTGGGGCGGCGTGCTCGCCGACCGCTACGACAAGCGCCGCCTGCTCGTCGGCGTGCAGGTCGGCATGGGGCTGCTGGCCCTCGCCCTCGGCCTGCTCGACGTCACCGGCGCCGTGCAGCTGTGGCACGTCTACGCGCTCTCGTTCTCCCTCGGCGTGCTCGCCGCGCTCGACGTGCCGGTGCGGCAGTCGTTCGTCAGCGAGATGGTGGCGCCCGAGGAGCTGCCGAACGCCGTCAGCCTCAACAGCGCCACCTTCAACAGCGCGCGCATCGTCGGCCCCGCCGTCGCGGGCGTCGCGATCGCCACGGTCGGCACCGGCTGGGTCTTCCTCGGCAACGCCGTCAGCTACGTCGCGGTCGTCGCCGGCCTCGTCGCCATGCGCACCAGCGCGCTGCACCGCACCGCCCCGGTCGAGCGGGCCAAGGGCCAGGTGCGCGAGGGCATCGACTACGTCCGCCGCCGGCCCGACCTGCTGGTGCCCGTCGCGATGGTCGCCGTCATCGGCACCTTCGGCCTCAACTTCCAGGTCACCATGGCGCTCGTCGCCAAGGAGGTCTTCGGCGCCGGGGCCTCGTCGTTCGGGCTGCTGACGAGCGCGCTCGCCCTCGGCTCGCTGGCCGGCGCGCTGCTGTCGGCCCGCCGCACCGGGCCGCCGCGGGTGCGCACCCTGCTGCTGTCGGCGCTCGTGTTCGGCCTGCTCGAGATCGCCGTCGGCCTGGCGCCGACGTTCGCCGTCATGGCGGTGCTGCTCGTGCCCACCGGCATCGCGGTGCTCACCTTCACCACCACCGCCAACACCCTCGTGCAGCTCGGCTCGGAGCCGTACGTGCGCGGGCGCGTCATGGCGCTCTACACGCTGGTCTTCCTCGGCGGCACCCCCGTCGGCGCGCCGGTCATCGGGGCGCTGTCGGAGGCCCTCGGCCCGCGCGTCGGCCTGCTGCTCGGCGGCGCCACCTGCGTGCTCGCGGCGCTCGGCGGCGCCTGGGTGCTCACCCGGCTGCGGGGCCTGCGGTACGAGGCCCACCTGGTGTCGCGGCGCCCCCATGTGCACGTCCGCGTCTGACCACGCTGCGTGACGGGTAGGCCCGGGGGCCGGTGCGCGACGGTGCGCACCCGTCCCCGAGTCAGGAGCGCCCCATGGCCAGCTCTCGCGAGACCTCCGGTCGCCGCGGCACCTCCGCGCACGACCCCGACGCGCGCGTCATCGACCTGGACGGCCGCACCGGCGGGGACGGCGCGACCGTCACCCCCGTCGAGGGGGGCACCCGCCGCCAGGCGGGCGGGCTGCGCGGCCGCGCCGCCGCCGCGGCGTCCTCCGCGACGCACCGCGGCGACCGCGACGAGCGCACCGAGGTCGTCGACGTCCGCGACGCCGACGGCCACGACACGCAGGCCGTGCCGGTCGAGCACCACGACCGCCACGACCACGACCACGACCACGACCGAGGTGGGGCGCACCTCCGCGACCGCGACCACGACGGCGTGCCGGACGCCCCGCTGCCCGCCCGCGCGCAGGTGCGCCGCCGCTACGGCGGGCTCGACCTGCTGGCCTGCCTCGGCGGCGCCCTCGCGGCCGTCGGCGTCACCGTGCTCGCCGCCGGGCTGCTGCCCCTCGGCACCGACGTCGCGTACAGCCTCGGCGAGGGCGAGGACCCCGCCGGCCCGCTGGTCGCCGGCGGCGTCGTGCTGGCCGTCGCCCTGCTCGTCGGCGGCTGGCTCGCCGGGCGCGCGGCCCGCTTCGACGGGCTGCGCAACGGCCTGCTCACCGGCGTGCTCTTCGTGGCCATCACGGCCGGCTACAGCGCCGGCCGCGAGGGCAGCGACGTCGTGCGCGACCTCGGCCTGCCGGTCTGGCTCACCAACGGCGACGTCGATGGCACCCGCGTCGTCAGCGCGCTGATCGCCCTCGCGGTGGTGCTCGTCGCCGCCGCCCTCGGCGGCCTCGCCGGTGCGCTCTACCACCGCCGCGTCGACCGCCGGCTGCTCGACGCCGAGCGCGCGGCGCACGGCACCCGCGCCTAGCTGCCGCCCGCACCGCACGCACCACCCGCTGCCCCGACGCCGCCCGGCGCCGGGGCAGCGGCGCGTCGCGGCCGGGTCAGCCCTGGCG
>CANKBT010000051.1 GCA_947479995.1 Frankiaceae bacterium
CGCGGCCCGGCGCGATGCCGCCGGTCACGGGGCTACGCCGCCGGGGCGGCGGGGGCCGGCGCGGCGGGGGCGGCGGGCGCGGCCGGGGCCAGCGGGGCCTCCCACGCGGCGTTGAAGACGCGGACGTTGAGCGCCTTCACGACGCCGAACGGGATGCCCTTCTCGGCCGCGAACTTCGTCATGACCTCCTCGCTGCGGGGCCCGAAGAACCCGTCGGCGGTGATGTCCCAGCCGCGCTGCGCCATGCGGCCCTGCCAGGCCTTGACGAGCGGGTTGAAGTCCTTGCTGTTCACGCCGCGGACGACCGTGAAGCGCGGGGTGAAGGCCGGGGCGGTCTTCGGCACGACGTACGCCGGCGCGGCGGGCTTGGCCGGCTTGGCGGCGGGCGCCGGCGCGGCCGGGGCGGTGCGGGGGGCGCTGCGCGAGGCGCGGGCCTCGGTCGAGGGGGCGCTGCTGCCGCCCCCGCCGCCGGTCAGGCCGAGCTTGCGCGAGCAGGCGGGCCACTGGCCCCAGCCGCTGCGGGCCTGCAGGTCGCGCGCCGCGGCGTCCTGGGTCGCCGGGCTGGCCTGGTGCGGCATGCCGCTGTAGCCGATGCCGCGCCAGGTGCTGGCGGAGAACTGGTACGCGCCGTAGTAGCCGTTGCCGGTGTTGGCGGCGTAGTTGCCGCCGGACTCGCACTGGCGCAGGCGCGCGAAGTCGTCGGCGGTCTGCGCCGACGCGCTGCCGGTGCCGACGACGAGGACGCCGGCGCCGAAGGCGGTGCCGACCGCGATCGGGGCGGCCTTGGCGGCGACGGCCGAGGGCTTGGCGTGCTGGCCCTTGTAGCGGGGCGTGCGGGCGTGCTGGGTCACGTGGGGGTGGCCTCTCCTGACGCCTGCGAGGTGAGCTGTCGGGTTCGGGTGAGGGGTCACCCGGCCGCGCGCCGGGGAGGCGGCGCGGCTTCACCCCGAGGACGTCGCGCCTGCCGGCGCGCCGCCCGAGAGACCTGGGTCCCCCGCTCCCACCCCTGGGGCTCCGAGCGGACGCAGCACCTGGGGGTGGGACTCGGCGGCAGGCGTGCGGCACCGCCCCCCTGCGGGCCGGTGCGCGAGAAGGGTAACTGACGCGTCTCGGGCGCGCGCTGTGTCGTGCGGAACAGTGGGCGCTCGCCCAACCGGCCCCGCGGCGCTACGCCCCGCGCTGGCCCGCGGAGCGGAGGTCCTCGCAGGCGGTGACGACGCGCGCGGCCATGCCGGCCTCGGCCGCCTTGCCCCACGCGCGCGGGTCGTACTGCTTCTTGTTGCCGACCTCGCCGTCGACCTTGAGCACGCCGGCGTAGTTGCTGAGCACGTGGTCGGCGACGGGCCGCGTGAAGGCGTACTGCGTGTCGGTGTCGACGTTCATCTTCACGACGCCGTGGTCGAGGGCCTCGCGGATCTCCTCGAGCAGCGAGCCCGAGCCGCCGTGGAAGACCAGGTCGAAGGGCTTGTCCTTGCCGGTCTTGTCGGCGACGGCGTCCTGGATGTCCTTGAGGATCGACGGGCGGAGCTTGACGTTGCCCGGCTTGTAGACGCCGTGGACGTTGCCGAACGTGGCGGCCAGCAGGTAGCGCCCGCGCTCGCCGAGGCCGAGCTTGTCCGCCGTGAGCAGGGCGTCCTCGGGGGTCGTGTAGAGCTTGTCGTTGATGGCGTTCTCGACGCCGTCCTCCTCGCCGCCGACGACGCCGATCTCCAGCTCCATGACGATGCGCGCGGCGGCGCACTGCTCGAGCAGCTCCTCGGCGATGTCGAGGTTCTCGTGCAGCTCGACCGCCGAGCCGTCCCACATGTGCGACTGGAACAGCGGCTCGCGGCCGGCGTCGACGCGCTCCTTGCTGATCGCGAGCAGCGGGCGCACGAAGCCGTCGAGCTTGTCCTTCGGGCAGTGGTCGGTGTGCAGCGCGATCTGCACGTCGTACGCCTTCGCGACGTGGTGCGCGTACTCGGCGAGGGCCTGCGCGCCGAGCACCATGTCCTTGACCGTCGGGCCGGAGAGGTACTCCGCGCCGCCGGTGCTGACCTGCACGATGCCGTCGCTCTCCGCCTCGGCGAAGCCGCGGATCGCCGCGTTGAGCGTCTGGCTGCTCGTCACGTTGATCGCCGGGTAGGCGAAGCGGCCGGCCTTGGCGCGGTCGAGCATGTCGGCGTAGGACTCGGGGGTGGCGATCGGCATGCCGAGGAGGATGCCAGAACGGCTCAGCAGGTCGACAGGTCGGCCTCCACGGCCTCCTGCGCCTTGCGGGCGGCGATGAGCACGGGGTCCCAGACGGGCGAGAACGGCGGGGCGTACGACAGGTCGAGCCCGAGCACCTCGTCGACGCTCATGGCGTTCCACACCGCGATGGCCAGCGCGTCGATCCGCTTCGCCGAGCCGTGCCGGCCCACGATCTGCGCGCCGAGCAGCCGCCCGCTGCGCCGCTCGGCCAGCAGCTTGAGGCGGATCGGCTCGGCGCCCGGCATGTAGCCCGCAGTGGTGGTGGAGTCGACGACGGCGGTGACGAACGCGTAGCCGGCTGCTTCGGCCTCGGCCGACGACAGCCCGGTGCGCGCGACCTCGAGGTCGCAGACCTTGGTCGCGGCCGTGCCGATGACCCCGGCGAAGGTCGCGTAGCCGCCGCCGAGGTTGATGCCGGCGACCCGGCCCTGCTTGTTGGCGTGCGTGCCGAGCGCGACGACGACCCGCTGGCCGGACAGCCGGTGCGTGCTCTCGACGCAGTCGCCCGCGGCCCACACGCCCGGCACCTGCGTGCGCATCCGGGCGTCGACGGCGATGCCGCCGGACGGGCCGAGCGGCACCCCGGCGGCGCGCGCCAGCGCGACGTTCGGCCGCACGCCGAGGCCGAGCACGACGACGTCGGCGGGCAGCTCGCGGCCGCTGGCCGTGACGACGCCGCGCGCCCGCCCGTCCGGGCCGGTGAGCACCTCGGCCACGCCGTCGGACAGCACCAGCTCGACGTCGAGGCCGCGCACGGCGTCGGCGAGGAACGCGCCGACGTCCGGGTCGAAGGTGCCGACGGGCGTGGCGGCGCGGTCGACGACCGTGACCGCGAGGCCGCGGGTGCGGCAGGCCTCGGCGATCTCCAGGCCGATGTAGCCGCCGCCCACGACCACGACCCGGCGGGCGCCGTCGAGCGCGGCCCGCAGCGCCACCCCGTCGTCCAGCGTCTGCACGCCGTGGACGCCGGGGGCGTCGATGCCGGGCACCGGCGGCCGCATCGGCACCGAGCCGGTGGCGATCACCAGCGAGTCGAACGGCTCCTCGCCCTTGCCGTCCGCGGAGCGCCAGGCGACGACCCGGCGGTCGAGGTCGACCGCCGTCACCTCGGTGCCGGTGCGCACGTCGAGGCCGCCCGCGCGGTGCTGCTCCGGGGTGCGGGCGACGAGGTCGTCCTCGCTGCCCACGACCCCGCCGATCCAGTACGGGATGCCGCACGCGCTGTAGCTCGTCGCCCGCCCGCGCTCGAAGCAGACGATGCCCAGGTCGTCCGGGCCGCGCCGGCGCCGCGCCTGCGCGGCGGCGCTCATGCCCGCCGCGTCACCACCGACGACCACCAGGCGCTCCACCGCAGGACCGTATCCTCGGCGGGGTGACGACCCTCGCCCTGCTGCCGGAGGCGATCTCCGCCGACAACATCGTGCAGGCCGGACTGGTGCTGCTGCTCGTCGTCGTCTTCGTCGAGACCGGCCTGCTCATCGGCTTCTTCCTGCCCGGCGACTCGCTGCTGTTCACCGCCGGCGTGCTCATCGCCTCGGGGGTCGTCGACATCCCGATCTGGCTGGTGGTGACGCTCGTGCCGCTCGCCGCGGTGCTCGGCGACCAGACCGGCTACCAGATCGGCCGGGCCGCGGGTCCGCGCATCTTCAACCGGCCCGACTCGCGCTTCTTCCAGCAGGAGTACGTCGACAAGGCCTACTCCTACTTCGAGCGCTACGGCGCTCGCACGATCGTCGTCGCGCGCTTCGTGCCGATCGTGCGGACCTTCGCGCCGGTGGTCGCGGGCGTGTCGAGGATGGACCGCCGCGTGTTCTTCCTGTGGAACGTGCTCGGCGGCGTGCTGTGGGGCGCCGGCGTGACCCTGCTGGGCTACTTCCTCGGCGAGATCGAGTTCGTCGCCGACAACGTCGAGCCGATCATCCTGCTCATCGTGGCGGTCTCGGTCGTGCCGATCGTCGTCGAAGTCGTGCGCGCCCGCCGCGAGCACCGCGCCGGCCCGGCCCCCCGCGTCGACCCCCTGCCCAAGGACGCGGTCGACTAGGGCGCGAGCGCGACCTTGACGGCCCCCGCCGCGGGGCCCTGCTGGGCCGTGAGCAGCGCCCGCCCGAAGTCCTCGAGCGCGTACGTGTGGGTGACCGTGCCGTCGACGCGGAAGGCGTCGTCGCGCAGCCACTCGCCGACCTGGTCGAACGTGCGCCGGCCCCCGAGCGCGGGCTCCTCGCCGTAGACGATGGTGCCGAGCACCGCGAGCTCGCGCCACCACACCGGCGACCAGTCGACCTCCGCCCTGGCGGCCGTGCCGACCATGACGTACGTGCCCCGGGCCCGCAGCAGGCGCAGGCCGAGGTCGATCGTCGAGGCCGTCGCGACGCAGTCGAAGACGGCGTCGACGCCCCCGTCGAGCACCGGCAGTGCGCCGAGGCGCGGGCGCAGGAGGCGGGCGCCGACCCGGGCGGCGACGGCCTCCAGCACGTGCGCCGACGGCTGCTGCACGACGGCGGAGGCGCCGGCGGCGCCCGCCCGCTCGGCGCCGAACCCGCCGGCGCAGACCACGGTGACGTCGAGGTCGGGGTGCAGCATCCGCAGGCAGGCCGTGACCATGAGGCCGACCGTGCCGGGGCCGACGACCACGACGCTGTCGCCCGAGCGCTGCCAGCGCAGCGCGGCGTGCAGGGCGACCGACGCCGGCTCGGCGAGCACCGCGCGCTCGGGCGCGATGCCGTCGGCGGCCACGAGCTGGCCCTCGTGCACGAGCACGCCGTCGCTCCAGCCGCCGCCGACCACGTCGGAGAAGCCGATGCCCTGGCCCACGCAGAGGTCGCCGGCCAGGTCGAGGCGCTCGCACAGGTGGCCCTCGCCGGCCGCGCAGCGGCGGCAGTCGGGCAGGCCCTTGTGCGCGCAGCGCAGGGTCGGCTCGACGAGCACGGCGTCGCCCTCGCGCACGCGCGTGACGCCCGGGCCGACCGCCTCGACGACGCCGGTCACCTCGTGGCCCATGACCGCGCGGCGCACCGGCGACCAGGCGGTGAGCACCGGCGACATGCCGGTCACGTGCAGGACCTTGAGGTCCGAGCCGCAGACGCCCGACAGGGTCGGGCGCACCCGCACCCAGCCCGGCCGGGTCGGCTGCGGCACCGGCACGTCGCGCATCCGCAGCACGCCGCCGCGGCGCCAGGCGGCGTCCTCGGCGAAGCGCCCGCGCACGACCGTGGTCGCCGCGCGGGCGTTGGACAGCGTGCAGACGAGCGCCCGCACGGCTCAGCCCAGGCCGAGGTCGGCGAGCGAGAACGCGTAGCGGTACGGCACGCCCTCGGCCTCGATGCGCTCGGCCGCGCCGGTGGCGCGGTCGGCGATGGTCGCGACGCCGACCGGCACCGCGCCGGCCTCGCGCACGGCGGCGAGGGCGGTGAGCGGCGACGCGCCGGTGGTGCTGGTGTCCTCGACGACGAGCACCCGGCGGCCGGCGATGTCCGGGCCCTCGACGCGGCGCTGCAGCCCGTGGGCCTTGGCCTCCTTGCGCACGACGAACGCGTCCAGCCGCGGCCCGTCGGCGTGCAGCATCGCGGTCGCGATGGGGTCGGCGCCGAGCGTCAGGCCGCCGACCGCGTCGTAGCCCCAGTCGGCCGTGAGCTCGCGCATCACCGTGCCGACCAGCGGCGCCGCCTCGCCGGAGAGCGTGATGCGGCGCAGGTCGACGTAGTAGTCGGCCTCCCGCCCGGACGACAGCGTGACCCGGCCGTGGACGACGGCGCGGGCGCGGACGAGGGCCAGGAGCTGCTCGCGGGCGGTCACGCGGGCGACCCTAGCGACGCGCGGGCATCCGCGAGCGCAGCGAGCCGACGACCGCCCTGACCGCGGTCGGCGGGACGAGGCGGGTGCCGGCGACGATCGCCTTGTACGGCAGCCCGGGGATGCTGCGCGAGCGGCCGCGCGCGAGGTCGGCCAGGCCGGTGGCGACGACCTCGTCGGCCTCCATCCACAGCCGCTGCGGGATGCCGGCGGTGCTCATCTGCGCCCGCGCGTGGAACTCGGTGCGCGTGAAGCCCGGGCACAGCGCCATGACCTGCACGCCGCGGTCGGCGTACTGCAGGTGCAGCGACTCGCTGAAGCTCGTGACCCACGCCTTGCTCGCGCCGTACGACGCGCCGCGGGCGCCGGGCGCGAAGCCGGCGACGCTCGAGACGTTGAGGACGGCACCGGAGCCGCGGGCCAGCATCGGGCCGACGGCGGCGTGCGTGAGGCGCATGACCGCGCGCACGTTGACGCGCAGCAGGTGCTCCTCGGTGTCGACCGGCAGCTCCTCGAAGGCGCCGGGGTTGCCGAGGCCGGCGTTGTTGACGAGCAGGTCGACGCCCTGCGCGCAGCGGGCCTCGACGCGCGCGCAGCCCTCGTCGGTGGCGAGGTCGGCGACGAGCACCTCGACCGAGCCGGGCAGCCGCGCGGCGGTGGCGAGCAGGCGGTCCTCGTCGCGGGCGACCAGGACGAGGTCGTCGCCGCGGGCGGCGAGCTGGCGGACGAACTCGGCGCCGATGCCGGCGGTCGCGCCGGTGACGAGGGAGGTGGGCACGCGCCGAGCATGCCCTGCCGGGCGGCAGCAGGGGGGTAAGGGCAACCTCACCTGACCCGCTACGGTGTGCGCACCCGACCCAGGAGGACCCGTGCCCCGCACCCCCGCCCGCCGCCGCGCGCGGCGCCCGCTCGCCGCGGCCGCCGCCGCGCTCGCCCTGCTGCTGCTCGCCGCCTGCGGCGGCGGTGACGACGACGACGCCGCCGCCGCTGCCGGCGCCTCCGGCGGCGCGTCCGGCTTCCCCGTGACCGTCGAGCACAAGTTCGGCAGCACCACGATCCCGAGCGCGCCGCAGCGCGTCGTCGCGCTGGGCTACACCGAGCTGGACTACGCCCTCGCCCTCGGCGTGACGCCGGTCGCCGCCCGCTACCCGCAGTTCGGCCCGACCGACACCGCGGTGCGCCCGTGGGCGGCCGAGCTCGCCGGCGACGCCGACGTCCAGGTGCTCGAGTACGCCTTCGGCGCGATCGACACCGAGGCCGTCGCCGCCCTGCAGCCGGACCTCGTCCTCGCGGTGACCAGCGGCATCACGCAGGCGGAGTACGACGCGCTGTCGCGCTTCGCGCCGGTCGTCGCGCAGACCGACGACTACATCGACTTCGGCATGCCCTGGCAGGACACCACCCGGCTGATCGGCCAGGCGCTCGGCCAGCCGGAGCGCGCGGAGGAGCTCGTCGCCGACCTCGAGGCCGAGTTCGCCGCCGCCCGCGAGGAGCACCCGGAGCTCGAGGGCCTGGAGGTCGCCTCGGCGTCGTACGGCGCCAACGAGGTCTTCGTCTTCGCCGCCGACGACCTGCGCGCCCGCTTCTTCACCGACCTCGGCATGGTGGTGCCGGCCGAGGTCGAGGAGCTGGCCGGCGACGCCTTCTTCGGCTCGCTCAGCCTCGAGCGGCTCGACCTCGTCGACCGCGACGTGCTCGTCTGGAGCCAGCTGCAGTTCACCGAGGGCGGCCGCGAGGCCATCGAGGCCGACCCGCTCGTGCAGGCGCTCGCCGCCACCCGGGAGGGGCGCACGGTCTTCATCGGCGGCGAGGCCGACGACGCCCTGCAGGTGAGCACCGTGCTCAGCCTGCCCACGGCCCTCGAGGGCGTGCTGCCGCTGCTCGAGGCGGCGACCGACGGCGACCCGGCCACCCGGTCCTGACCGCCCCTGGCGCTGACCACCCCTGACCCCCCGGCACCACCCCGCGGCCCGGTCGACCCCGCGTCGGCCGGGCCGCGGCGCGCGCGGCCCCGAGCACGAGGGGCAGCGCCGCTAGGCGAGCGCCACGACGTCCTCGGCCCGCCGCAGGCCGGGCACCGGGCTGCGCAGCAGCCAGAGCACCGCCAGCGCGCCGCCGACGCCGGCGAGCACCAGCGTCGGGCGCACCCCGACGGCGTCGGCGAGCACCCCGCCGGCCACCGCGCCGAGCGGCCGCGCGCCGTAGTTGACGGTGCCGAACACGCCCGCCACCCGGCTGCGCACGCGGTCGGCGGTCGCCGCCGTCTGCACCGCGTTGAGCGTGACGTCGAGCAGCATGACGCCGACCCCGGCGACCAGCTCCGCGGTGGCCAGGCACAGGACGGCCACCCACGTCGGCCCGCCGGCGCCCGCGACGACCAGCCACGAGGCGGGGAACAGCACGACGCCGGCGCAGCAGACCCGCCCGACGCCGTGCGCGTCGGCGAGCCGCGGCGCGAGCACCGCCCCCGCGACGCCGCCGAGCGCGCCCAGGCCGAGCGCCAGCCCGATGAGCCCGGGCGGCAGGCCCAGCTCGCGGGTCGCGAACAGCACGAGCAGCGTCGACGCCGTGAAGTCGAACAGGTTGACGGTGGTCACGCAGCCGAGGGCGGCGCGCAGCACCGGGCTGCGGCGCACGTACGACAGGCTCTCGCGCAGCCGGGCCCGCAGCGGCACGGCGGGGCCCGGCGCCGGCGCGCGGTCCGCGACCGGGATGCGCGCCAGCACGACCGCCGAGACGAGGAAGGTCACCGCGTCGACGAGCACGGCGTACGGCGCCGTCAGGGCCTGCACGAGCGCGCCGCCCGCGGGCGGGCCGGCGACGAAGGACGCCGAGCGGCTGGTGCTCAGGAGCCCGTTGGCGTCGACGTAGCGCTCGCGGGACACCAGCCGGACGAAGAACGGCGGGTACGCGGAGGAGTAGAGGACCTGCCCGGCGCCGGTGAGCAGGGCGACGGCGTAGAGCTGGGGGAGCGTGACGCTGCCGAGCCAGGCGGCCAGGGGCACGCTGAGCAGCACCGCGGCGCGCAGCAGGTCGGCGGCGACGAGCAGGCGCCGCACCCGGCGCAGCCCGTCGACCCAGGCGCCGACGAGCAGGGCGAGCAGGTTGGGCGCCCACACCGACGCGGTGAGCAGCCCGACCTGCGTCGCCGAGGCGTCGAGCGCGACGACGGCCAGCAGCGGCAGGGCGAGCTCGGTGACCCGGTCGCCGAACCAGGTGGCGGTGCTGGCGCCGAGGAAGGAGCGGAAGGGCCGGTCGCGCAGCAGCGCCGCCCGGCTCACCCGGGCCCCGGCATGACCACGCGGAGCAGCCGCACCGGCCGCGCGCCCTCGGGCGGGTCGGTCCGCCGCAGGTACGGCGCCAGCAGGCCCTCGACCGCCTCCTGCAGCGCGGCCAGCTCGTCGGCCGTGAGGCGCAGCCCGGTGTCGGACACGCCGGCGCCGCGCTGCCAGGCGGGCGGCAGGCCCGGCTCGACGTCGCGCCGCCAGGCCTCGACGTCGCGCAGCGAGGCGGCGAGCAGGGCGCCCTCGAGCGCACGGCCGGCCGCGAGGGCCTCCGGGTCGTCGCCCGCGTCGACCCGCCAGCCCGGGGCGACCGCCGCCCAGCGGCGCTGCCGGCGGTCGGCGCCCTCGACCGGGTCGGCGTCGCGCACGAGGCCGTGGTCGGCGAGGTGCCGCAGGTGCCAGGAGACGACCGACGGCGTCGCGCCGACGTGGGGCGACAGCGCCGTCGCCGTGGCCGGGCCGTGCCGCTGCAGCCGGGTGAGGCAGGCCAGCCGCACCGGGTGGGCGAGCGCGCGCACGGCCCGCGGGTCGTGCAGCAGCAGGTCGCCGAAGGGGTGCGTCACGAGACGTGAGAGTAGCCTCTCACATCCGTGGCGCCCACCCCCGACGACGAGGAGGGCCGGGAGCGCGTGCTCCCGGCCCTCCTGCGCGCGGGCCGCCTAGACCTGCGCCGGCTGCCGGGCCGCGACGACCAGCCGGCCGTCGACCGCGTCGACGACGACCTCCTCGCCGTCGCGCACCTCGCCGCCCAGCAGCGCCCGGGCGAGCGGGTCGCCGATCGCCGACTGCACGAGCCGGCGCAGCGGGCGGGCGCCGTACACCGGGTCGTAGCCGGTGAGCGTCAGCCACTCGCGCGCCGCCGCGGTGACGGTGAGCGCCAGGCGGCGGTCGCGCAGGCGGCGGGCCAGCAGGTCGACCTGCAGGTCGACGATGCGGCCGAGCTCCTCGGTGCCGAGGGCGTCGAAGACGACGACCTCGTCGAGGCGGTTCACGAACTCGGGCTTGAAGCGCTCGCGCACGACGTCCAGCACGCGGTCGCGCCGCTGGGTCGCGTCGAGCAGCGGGTCGGAGGCGTACTGCGACCCGAGGTTGCTGGTCAGCACGAGGATCGTGTTCCTGAAGTCGACGGTGCGGCCCTGCCCGTCGGTGAGCCGGCCGTCGTCGAGCACCTGCAGCAGCACGTCGAAGACGTCCGGGTGCGCCTTCTCGACCTCGTCGAGCAGCACCACCGCGTACGGCCGGCGGCGCACCGCCTCGGTGAGCTGGCCGCCCTGGTCGTAGCCGACGTAGCCGGGCGGGGCGCCGACCAGGCGGGCCACCGAGTGCTTCTCGCCGTACTCGCTCATGTCGATGCGGGTGAGCGCGCGCTCGTCGTCGAACAGGAAGTCGGCCAGGCCCTTGGCCAGCTCGGTCTTGCCGACGCCGGTCGGGCCGAGGAACAGGAACGAGCCGGTGGGGCGGTCGGGGTCGCTGATGCCGGCGCGGGCGCGCCGCACCGCGTCGGAGACGGCGCGGACCGCCTCGACCTGGCCGACGACGCGCCGGCCCAGCTCGTCCTCCATGCGCAGCAGCTTGGCGGTCTCGCCCTCGAGCAGCCGGCCGGCCGGGATGCCGGTCCACGCGGCCACGACGTCGGCGACGTCGTCGGCGCGCACCTGCTCCTCGACCATGCGGTCCCCGGTGCCCTCGGCGCTGGCCTCGGCCAGCTCGCGCTGCACCGCCGGGATGTCGGCGTACTGCAGGCGCGAGGCGGTCTCGAGGTCGCCGTCGCGCTGCGCCCGCTCGACCTCGGTCTGCAGCGCGTCGAGCCGCTCCTTGAGCTCGCCGACCCGGTTGAGGCCGCTCTTCTCGGCCTCCCAGCGGGCGGTGAGGGTGCCGAGCGCCTCCTCCTTGTCGGCCCGCTCGCGGCGCAGCTCGGCGAGGCGCTGCACGGAGGCCTCGTCGGTCTCCTTGGCGAGCGCGAGCTCCTCCATCTGCATGCGGTCGACCGCGCGCTGGAGCTCGTCGATCTCGACCGGGCGGCTGTCGATCTCCATCCGCAGCCGCGAGGCCGCCTCGTCGACGAGGTCGATGGCCTTGTCGGGCAGGAAGCGGCTCGTGATGTAGCGGTCGGACAGCGTCGCGGCGGCGACGAGCGCGCCGTCGGAGATGTCGACCTTGTGGTGCGCCTCGTAGCGGCCTTTGAGGCCGCGCAGGATCGCCACGGTGTCCTCGACGGTCGGCTCGCCGACGAGCACCTGCTGGAAGCGGCGCTCGAGCGCCGGGTCCTTCTCGACGTGCTGGCGGAACTCGTCGAGCGTGGTCGCGCCGACCATCCGCAGCTCGCCGCGGGCGAGCATCGGCTTGAGCATGTTGCTGGCGTCCATCGAGCCCTCGGCCGCGCCGGCGCCGACGACGGTGTGCATCTCGTCGATGAAGGTGACCACCTGGCCGGCGGAGTCCCTGATCTCCTGCAGCACGGCCTTGAGCCGCTCCTCGAACTCGCCGCGGTACTTCGCGCCCGCGACCATCGCGCCGAGGTCGAGGGCGACGAGGCGCTTGCCGCGCAGGCTCTCCGGCACGTCGCCGTCGACGATGCGCTGGGCCAGGCCCTCGACGACGGCGGTCTTGCCGACGCCCGGCTCGCCGATGAGCACCGGGTTGTTCTTGGTGCGGCGGCTGAGCACCTGCACCACGCGGCGGATCTCGGTGTCGCGGCCGATGACCGGGTCGAGCTCGCCGCGGCGGGCCCGCTCGGTGAGGTCGACGCCGTACGTCTCGAGCGCCTTGTACGTGCCCTCCGGGTCGGGGCTGGTGACCCGGCGGTCGCCGCCGCGCACCTGCGCGAAGGCGGCGGTCAGGGCGGCGGGCTCGGGCAGCAGGCGGGCGGTGTCGCCCGTGCCGGCCAGGCCGACGAGCAGGTGCTCGGTGCTGACGTAGTCGTCCTGCGCCGCCCGGGCGGCGTCCTGCGCGGCGGTGAGGGCCTGCAGCAGGCCGCGGCTGGGCTGCGGCGCCGCGACGGTGCTGCCGCTCGCGGCGGGCAGGCCGCGCAGCTGCTGCTCCGCCCCGGCGGCGGCCGCCGCGGGGTCGCTGCCGACGGCCTGCAGCAGCGCGGGGGCGACGCCGCCCTCCTGCTCGAGCAGGGCGACGAGCAGGTGCGCCGGGGCGATCTCGGCGTGGCCGGACGCGGCGGCGCGGCGGGCCGCGGCGCTCACGGCCTCCTGCGACTTGGTGGTCAGGCGGTCCTGGTCGGTCATGCGGGCGTGCTCCTGTCCGGGGTCGTGCTGGTCCTGCGGTCGACAACGCCGCGAGGGTTGAGCGTGTTCCGCTCAAGGTGTGCCCGCGGAGGTCCTGTCGTCCACCTGGGCCGCGAGGCGGGGCCGCCGCGGCTGCACGGGCCCGCGCCGCCCCCGGGTGGACGACGCCGCCTCCGCCCGGCGGGCTTTGCCGGGGCTTGAGGTCCGGCGGGGGTGCGCCTTGCCCGCGCCCCGGCACGGTCGGCGTCACCACCCGCTCCCCGAGAGGACCTCCGATGCGCCTCCCCGTGCTCGTCGCCACCACCACGCTCGCCCTCGCCGCCGGCGTGGGCGTCGCAGTCGCCGCCGTGACCGCCCCGACCGCCCCCGCCCCGGCCGCTCCCGCCCCGCCGAGCGCCTTCGCGCCGGCCGCCGACGACGACGGCACCCCCGACCAGGGCCGCGGCGACGCCCCCGGCACCCCGGGCGCGGCGCCCGGCGCCCCCGCGCCGTCGCCGACGGCCACCTCCCCGGCCGGCGAGGTCGACGACTCCGGCCGCGACGGCGGTGACAGCGGCGGTGACAGCGGCGGCGACAGCGGTGACAGCGACGACGGCACCGCGGACCAGGGCCGCGGCGACGCGCCCGGCACGCCCGGCTCCGCGCCCTCGCCCCGCGCGTCGTCGGACGACGACGAGGACGAGGACGGCGGCCGCGGGCGCGGCCGGGGCCGCGGCGGGGACGACGACGCCGACGAGGACCGCAGCGGCTCCAGCGGCTCCGACAGCTCCGACAGCTCCGACAGCTCCGGCAGCTCCGGCAGCTCCGGCAGCAGCGACGACAGCGACGACGACAGCGACGACGACGACGACAGCGACGACCGGGACAACAGCGGCGAGGACGGCTCCGGCCGCGACCACCCCGAGGACGACTAGGCGCCGCCGGGCGGGGGCAGCAGGGGCGCGACGAGCGTCACCCGCG
>CANKBT010000052.1 GCA_947479995.1 Frankiaceae bacterium
AGCGCGGCGGCCGTGGCCACCTCGACGAGCGCGCCGAGCACGTCGCCCGTCACGCCGCCGAGCCGGCGCACGCAGTGCCGGAGCAGCCCGAGCGCGACCAGCAGGCCGGCGGCCACCGCGCCGAGCGACCGCAGCGCGTCGCCCCCGTCACCGGCGAGCCGCCCGGCCGCCGCGGCGAGGGCGGCGGTGAGCACCACGAGCCCCACGGCCACGGCGCCGCGGACGGTGCCCGCGACGAGCGCGCCGAGCCCGGTGGGCGTCGCGCCGGGCGTCGCGGGCGTGCACGCCGCCGTCACGGCCAGCCGCCCGGCGACCGCGGCGACGACGACCGCGAGCACCCCGCGGTCGGCGGTGACGCAGGCGGCGAGGGCGGCGACCTGCACGAGCAGCACGAGCACGAGGGCGGCCGCGCCGAGCGCGCCCGCGCCCGGCTCCTTCATGATCTCGCGCGCCCGCTCCGGCGGGGCGTACGACGCGAGGCCGTCGACGGTGTCGACGAGGCCGTCGAGGTGCAGGCCCCGGGTGAGCAGGGCCAGCGCGGCGACGGCGCCGGCCGCGGGCAGCAGGGCCGACGCCGTGACCGCCGACAGGCCGGCCAGCACGAGCGCCGCGAGCCCGCCGAGCACGAGCCCAACGAGCGGCGCGAGGGCCATCGCGGCGCCCGCGGTGCGCCGGTCGAGCGCGACCGGCGCGCGCACGCGCAGCACGGTGAGCGTCGTGACGGCCAGCCGCAGGCCCTGCGCGGCCGCCCGGTCAGCCACCGGCGAGCCCGACCCCGCGCAGCAGCACGTGCAGGGCCAGCGCGGCCCCCTCCGGGCGGTCCAGCCGCAGGTCGAGCAGGGGCACCAGGCCGAGGTCGGACAGCGCGCGCGCCGTGGCCCCGGCCGGCGGCGAGCAGCCGGCGAGCAGCCAGTCGGCCGTGCCCGGCCCGACGCGCTCGGCGAGCAGTGCCGCGGCGACGACGTCGGCGGCGCCCGACAGCAGCACCGGCGTGCGCCGCACCGCGCACTGCCCGAGCACGCCCGCCAGCCCGGCGACCGCCTCGACGCCGAGGGCCGCGACGAGCCGCGTCGGGTCGGCGCGGTGCGGCCGCCCGGCACGCAGGCCGTCGCGCACGGCGGCCACCCGGCCCGCCCAGCCCGGCGCGGCGGCGGTGCCGACGGCCGCGACCGGCTCGAGGTCGAGCAGCACGGCGAGCAGGCCGAGGGCGCGGTCACCGCCGTCCGAGGAGCCGGCGGCGACGACGAGGTCGGCGCCGCCGTCGACGAGCGCGTCGGCCGCCGCGACGCCGGCCTGCCAGTCCGCCGCGGCCGGGGCGTCGACCACGCGGGCGGGCGCGACCGGCGGCCAGGCGCCCTGCGCGCGGGCCAGGCGCACCAGCGGCGGACCGAGCGCGCCGAGCTGCGGCGCCGCCGCCTCCAGCGCGTCGGGGGGCTCGGGGTAGGTCCTCACCGCAGTCTCCTCGGGATGCCGGCGACGACCTGCACGACCTCGTCCGCGCCCGCGGCGAGCACGGCCGTGGCGGTGCCGAGCAGGTCGCGGAAGACGCGGCCCGACCGGTGCTCGGGCACGACGCCCGCGCCGACCTCGGGGGCGACGAGCACGACGGGCACGCGCGCCGCGCGCCAGGCCGCCTCGAGCCGGGCGAGCGCCGGCGCGACGGCCGCCTCGTCCCAGCCGGCGTCGTCGAGCACGCGCACCAGCCACAGGCCGAGGTCGTCGACGAGCACGGGCCCGTCGGCGTCGGCCAGCACCGCGGCGACGTCGCCCGTCTCGACGGTCGTCCAGTCGGCCGGGCGCCGCAGCACGTGCGCGGCGACCCGCGCCGACCACTCGTCGTCACCGGGCCGGTCGGGCGCGGTGGCCACGTAGGTGACGGCGCCCTGCACCTGCGCCTCGGCGTACGCCGACTTGCCGGAGCGGGCGGCGCCGAGCACCAGCACGCGCCGGCCGGCGGGCGAGCCGGTGTCGAGCACCTGCCCGTCGCGCGCGGCCGCCGCGCCCCAGGAGGCCAGCAGCGCGTCGAGCACGTCGGGCGGCGGGTTGCCGTGGCCGAGGTGCGTGGCGAGCACGCGCGTCGAGGCCGTCACCGCCCCGGCGGCGCGCAGCCGGTCGACCTGCTGCGGCCAGGTCGCCAGGTCGAGGTGGGTGCGCGCGCCCGAGCTCGTCAGCTCGAGCAGCACGAGGTCGTACGCCCGGTCGGCGGCGAGCGCGACGGCCGCGTCGGGCAGCACGCCGGTGTCGGTGGCGTAGAGCAGGCGCCCGCCGTCCGGGCCCGTGACGTCGTAGAGCACCGGCCCGTCCTCGCCGTGCGCCGCGGGCAGCACCCGCACCCGGTGCCCCGCCACCTCGAGCGCGTCGCCGGCCGCGACCGGCCGCAGCTCGACGGCGCGCGACGCCCGGCGCCCCAGCACCGCCAGCGCGGCCGGCGGCCCGGCGACGACGAGCGGCGCCTCGTCGCGCTGCCAGCTGCGCCACATGAGCGGCGCGGCGGCGGCGTGGTCGTCGTGCGCGTGGGTGACGAGCACGGCCTGCACGCCGGCGAGGTCGACGCCCTGGCGCAGCGCCGCGCGCGGCAGCTCCGGCCCGAGGTCGAGCAGCAGCCGGTCGTCGACGAGCGCGCCGGCCTGGCCGCGCAGCACGCCCTGCGCGACGGCGGCGGCGCACGACGCGCAGCGGCACCACGGGTCGGGCCAGCCGTCCGAGGCACCCGTGCCGAGCAGCCGCACGCGCATGCGCCTAGCCTGCCGCACGGAGCCCGCCGCACCGACGACAGGGAGCACGCATGGCCTGGACCTGGCGCTACGAGACCGCCGACGGGAGCCCCGTCGCGGCCGAGGGACTGCCGGTCGAGGAGTTCCCCTCGCAGGCCGACGCCGAGAGCTGGGTCGGGGAGACCTGGCGCGAGCTGCTCGACGGCGGCGTGGCGCAGGTGACGCTGTTCGACGGCGACCGGAAGGTGTACGGGCCCGATGGGGCTGGACGTCCTCTGACCGTGTCGCGCCGCCGCCTCCTGGGCCTGCTCGGTGCGCTCGGCCTGGTCGGCTGCACCGGCGGCCGCACGCGCACGCCGGCGGGGGTCGTGCGCCGCGTGGAGGCGTACGGCGACGGCCCGCTCGCGCGCGGCGAGTGGTGGGTGCCCGACCGCCCCGGCCGGCTCCCGACGGTCGTGCTCGTGCACGGCGGCTACTGGGAGCCCGGCTACGACCGGTCCCTCGAGGACCCGGTGGCGGCCGACCTCGCCGGTCGCGGCTACCTGGTCTGGAACGTCGACTACCGCGCCGCCGACGCGGCCTGGCCCGCCACGCTGCTCGACGTCGCGGCCGCGCACGACCACGCCGCGCGCGACGCCCGCGTCGACCCGGCGCGCACGGCCGTCGTCGGCCACTCGGCGGGCGGGCACCTCGCGCTGTGGCTGGCCTCGCGTCGTCGGCTGCCCGCCGGTGCGCCGGGCGCCGACCCGTCGGCACCGCCGCCCGCGCTCTGCGTCGCGCAGGCGCCGGTCGCCGCGCTCGTCGAGGGCGTCGCGCTCGGGCTCGGCGGGGGCGCCGTGCCCGCGCTGCTCGACGGCACGCCCGACGACGTGCCGGACCGCTACGCCGTCACCGACCCGGTGGCGCTCGCGCCGACCGGCGTGCCGACCGTGCTGCTGCACAGCGCGCGCGACGACCTCGTCCCGCTGTCGCAGAGCGAGGCGTACGTCGCGGCGGACCCCGCCGCCCGGCTGGTGCGGGTGCCCGGCGACCACTTCGCGCACCTGGACCCGCGCTCGTCCGCCCTCGACGCGCTGCGCGCCGAGCTCGTCGCCCTGTGAGCGCCGCGGCCTACTGGTAGGTGATGAGCTCGGGCCGGGGCACGAGCGCCATCGCCTCCTCGGGCGTCATGAGGTCGGTGTCCTCGTCGTAGAAGAGCTTGAAGCCGTTGCGCAGCGGCGGGGTCTTCAGGCTCAGCAGGTCGTAGACCTCGCGCTTGACGCCCTGGGTCCCGAAGCCGTCGAGGTGCACGACGATCTCGAGCCCGGGCCGCTGCCGGACCGCCTCCCGGTCGGGCAGCATCGACGCGCGGAACTGGTGCACGACGAGGACCTTCTGCGGCAGGTCGCCCTCGGTGACGAGCTGCTGGAGGTACTCCGACACGGCGTTGACCTCGGCGGCCGTCGTGCTGCCGATCTGCCGGCCGGGCCGCTGCCCGGGCTGCAGCACCCACTCGGGGTCGAGGGCCAGGCCGACGTCGGGCTCGCGCAGGAAGGCCTCGTAGGCCTTGGCCTGGTCGAGGAAGCGGGCGGTGCCGGGCTGCAGGTCGAGGATGAGCAGCGCGCCGGCGCGCCGCGCGGCGTCGAGGTAGCGCTGCACCTGCGCGGGCTCGATCGGCGCGCTGTAGTCGCCGTCGGCGCCCGGGGCGCGCTGCGCCACCGTGGTGATGAGCTCGAACGCCGGCAGCACCGGGCGGCCGGAGGCGGGCCCGAACGGCGCGGCGGCCGCCGCCAGCGCGGCGGCCTGCGCGTCGGGCTCGCCCTGGCCGAGCACGCCGAGGTCGCCGCGCCCGGCGACGGTGCCGTAGTAGGCGACCACGGTGTGCTCGGGGAAGACCGAGCGCCCGCCGCCGGGGAGCGCCGGGCGGGGCGCCGTCGGGGTGGTGACCGCGGGGGAGGGGGGAGCGGGCGGGGCGGTCGCCGCGGCGGCCGGCGCCTCCGGCGGCGCGCTCGCCTGCTCGTCCTGCTCGCCCGCGCTGCCGCACGCGGTGGCGGCGAGCAGGACGAGCGGCAGCAGCGCCGTGCGGCGCACTACGCGCGCCGGCGCAGGAGCGGGCCGGGCCTGACGCGCGGCGGCGGCACCCGGAAGCGGCGGATCGTGATGGTGCGCAGCAGGCCGTAGCCGACGTGCCCGCGGGTGCGCGCCTCCTCCGGGTGCTCGACGGCGATGCGGCGGCGCAGCACGCGCGTCAGCACCACGCTGTCGACCACGACGAGCAGCAGCACGAGCGTGTAGAGCCGGGTCGCGACCGCGATGACCGGCTCGTTCTGGCTGATCGAGGCCAGCAGGAAGGCGAAGACGACCGGGATGACGAGCACGGCGACGTTGCGCCGCGCGTCGACGACGTCGCGCACCAGCGCGCGCACCGGGCCCTGGTCGCGCTTGAGCATCCGCGGCGCGTCGCGCTCCGGCCGGCCGGCCGCGCGCGCCTCGGCCTGCTTGGCGCGCAGCCGCTTCGCCGCCTCGCGCCGGGTGGTGGGCGGCGGCGGCACGGGGCCGGTGCGCCGGCCCTGCGCGTCACGGCGCTTGGGGGTCGGCCGGCCCTTGCCGGCGGGCTGCTCGCTCACGTCACGACCCTAGCCAGGAAGCGGCCGGCGCCCGCCGGCGAGACGGCCCTCAGGGCAGGGCGAGCATCTGGTCGAGCGCCGCCCGGGCCTGCGCCGCCTCGACGGGGTCGACGACGATGCGGTTCGGCACGCGGCCGGCGACCAGCTCCTCGAGCGCCCAGACCAGGTGCGGCAGGTCGATGCGGTTCATCGTCGAGCAGAAGCAGACCGTGCGGTCGAGGAAGACCACCGTCTTGTCGGGGTGGGCCTGCGCGAGCCGGCGCACGAGGTTGAGCTCGGTGCCGATGGCCCACGCCGAGCCGGCGGGGGCCGCCTCCAGCGCCTTGATGATGAACTCGGTGGAGCCGACGAGGTCGGCGGCCTCGACCACCTCGTGCCGGCACTCCGGGTGCACGAGCACGGTCACGCCGGGCACCCGCTCGCGGACCTCGCGCACGCTGTCGACCGTGAAGCGGCCGTGCACCGAGCAGTGGCCCTTCCACAGGATCATCCGCGCGTCGCGCAGCTGCTGCGCCGTGAGGCCGCCGCCCGGCTTGTGCGGGTCGTAGAGCACGCAGTCGTCGAGCGTCAGGCCCATCTCGCGCACGGCGGTGTTGCGGCCGAGGTGCTGGTCGGGCAGGAACAGCACCTTCTCGCCCTTGCCGTACGCCCAGGTGAGCGCCCGGGCGGCGTTGCTGGACGTGCAGATCGTGCCGCCGTGCCGGCCGGTGAAGGCCTTGATGGCGGCGCTGGAGTTCATGTAGCTCACGGGCACGACGTCGTCGGCGACGCCGGCCTCGACGAGGACGTCCCAGCACTCCTCGACCTGCTCGAAGGTGGCCATGTCGGCCATCGAGCAGCCGGCGGCGAGGTCGGGCAGCACGACCGCCTGGTCGGGGCCGGTGAGCACGTCCGCCGACTCGGCCATGAAGTGCACGCCGCAGAAGACGACGAACTCCGCCTCGGGGCGGGCGGCGGCCTGCTGCGCGAGCTTGAAGGAGTCGCCGGTCACGTCGGCGAAGGCGATGACCTCGTCGCGCTGGTAGTGGTGGCCGAGCACGAAGACGCGGTCGCCGAGGGCGTCCTTGGCGGCGCGGGCGCGGGCCACGAGCGTGGGGTCCGACGCGGGCGGCAGGTCACCGGGGCAGTCGACGCCGCGCTCGGAGTCGGGGTCGCGCTGCCGTCCGAGCAGCAGCAGGGCGAGCGGGCTCGCCTCGACGCCGGGCATGAGCTCGAGCTCCGTCATGGCACTCCTCGGGGGACGTCCGGGTGCGGCGCCAGATGTCGTCGCGGTGACGACAACCTCCGCGAGGGCAGACTACTTCCCGTGAAGGTGGTCCTGGCTCCCGACGGCTTCGGCGGCACGCTGTCCGCGGCGGCCGCCGCCGCGGCCATGGCGGACGGCTGGCGGCGCCGCGCCCCCGGGGACGACCTGCGCCTCGTCCCGCTCTCGGACGGCGGCCCCGGCATGGTCGAGGTGCTGCTCACCGCCCTGCCGGACGCGCAGCTCGTGCCGGTGCAGGTCGAGGACCCGCTCGCCCGGCCGGTGACCGCCGCCGTCCTGCTCGACGGCACCACGGCGTACGTCGAGAGCGCCCAGGCCTGCGGGCTGCACCTGCTGGCGCCGGACGAGCGCGACCCCCTCGTCACGACGACCTACGGCGTCGGCCAGCTGCTCGCCGCCGCCCTCGACGCCGGCGCCACGCGCATCGTCGTCGGCCTCGGCGGGTCGGCCACGAACGACGGCGGCGCCGGCATGCTCGCGGCCCTCGGGCTGGGCCGCGTCGACGCGGCGGGCGCGCGGCTGCCGTGGGGCGGCGCGGCGCTCGCCCGCTGCGACCGGCTCGTCGGCGAGGTCGACCCGCGCGTCGCGGCCGTCGAGCTGGTCGCCGCGACCGACGTCGACGCCCGGCTGCTGGGCCTGCGCGGCGCCAGCGCCCTGTTCGGCCCGCAGAAGGGCGCCTCGCCGGAGGACGTCGCCCTGCTGGAGGGCGCCCTCACGCGCTGGGCCGACGTGCTGGAGGGCGCCCTCGGCACCCGCGTGCGCGACCGCTCGGGCGCCGGGGCCGCCGGCGGGCTGGGTGCGGCGCTGATGGCGCTCGGCGCGCGCCGCGAGCCCGGCATCGCGCTGGTCCGGGAGCTGGTCGGTCTCGACGCGCACCTGGCCGGCGCCGACCTCGTGCTGACCGGCGAGGGCGCCTTCGACGTGACCTCGCTGGCCGGCAAGGTGGTGCACGGCGTCGCCCTGGCCGCCGCGACGGAGGCCGTGCCGGTCGTCGTGCTCGCCGGCAGCGTCGAGCTCGGCCGCCGCGAGGTCGCCGCCGCGGGCGTCGAGGCGGCGTACGCGCTCGCCGACCTGGTCGGGCTGGAGGCGGCCCTCGCCGACCCGGCCGGCTCGGTCGCGGCCGTGGCGGAGCGGATCGCCGGCCAGTGGTCGCGCTGAGCCGCCCGCAGCCGCGACCCGCGACGTACGCTGGGAAGGCGACTCGCCCCGCCGCTGTTGGCACCGGTGAGACACCCCCACAGCCTGGAGAAGCCACGTGACCGCTCCCGAGACCACCGCCCCCACCACCGAGGGCGCGACCGCCACCGGCGTCGTCCTGACCGACCCGGCCGCCAGCAAGGTCGCCGCGCTGCTCGCGCAGGAGGGCCGCGACGACCTGGCCCTGCGCGTCGCCGTGCAGCCCGGCGGCTGCTCCGGCCTGCGCTACCAGCTGTTCTTCGACGAGCGCTCGCTCGACGGCGACGCCGTGCAGACCTACGAGGGCGGCGCCGTCCGCGTCGTCGTCGACCGCATGAGCGTCCCCTACCTCGCCGGCGCGACGATCGACTTCGTCGACACCATCGAGAAGCAGGGCTTCACCATCGACAACCCCAACGCGGGCAGCTCCTGCGCCTGCGGCGACAGCTTCAGCTAGCCGCCCCGCACGCGCCGACGGCGCCCTCCCCGCACGCGGGGGAGGGCGCCGTCGGCGTGTCGGGGCCGGGGCTCAGCTGCCGTACGCCTCGTAGCCCTCGAGGCGGGCGGCGGTGTCGAGGTCGATCTCGACCGGGTGCGCCAGGCGCGGCAGCGGCGCGTACGACGACGGCAGGCCGAGCACGCCGGTCACCTCCCGGCAGTCGTCGACCAGGTCGATGATCGTGTCGGGCTCGACGTCGGACGGGACGCGGGTGGAGAGGCTCATGGGGCCGACGGTAGGGACCTACCGGCCAGTACCCAAGGCCTACTGGCCAGTAGTGTCGGCCCAGGTCAGCAGCGCTTTTCCTACTGGTCGGTAGGGTCAGCCCATGCGCCTCGCCGTGACCGGGTCCATCGCGACCGACCACCTGCTCACCTTCGACGGGCGCTTCGCCGAGTCGGTGCTGCCCGACCAGCTCGCGCACCTGTCGGTATCGTTCCTCGCGAGCGACCTGCAGGTCCGCCGCGGCGGCGCCGGCGCGAACATCGCGTACGGCCTGGCCGTGCTCGGCGAGCGGCCGGTGCTCGTCGGCGGCGTGGGCGAGGACGCCGCCGACTACACCGCCTGGCTGGGCGCGCAGGGCATCGACACCTCCGGCGTCAAGGTGAGCGCCTCGGCCGCGACGGCCCGCTTCACCTGCACCACCGACGACGACCAGTGCCAGATCGCCACCTTCTACCCGGGCGCGATGGCCGAGGCGGCCACGATCGAGCTGGCGACGGTCGGCGAGTTCGACCTCGTCGTCATCGCCCCGAACGACCCGGGCGCCATGGCCCGCCACACCGCCGAGTGCCGGGCCCGCGGCACCGCCTTCGCGGCCGACCCGTCGCAGCAGCTCGCCTTCCTCGACGGCGAGGGCATCCGCCCGCTCGTCGAGGGCGCCGCGTGGCTGTTCTCCAACGAGTACGAGGCCGGCCTCATCCGCGAGAAGACCGGCTGGAGCGACGCGCAGGTGCTCGAGCGCGTCGGCACCCGCGTCACCACCCTCGGCGCGCAGGGCGCCCGCATCTCCCGCGAGGGCGAGGACGACGTCGTGGTCGGCGCCGTGCCGGCGCAGGGCGCGCTGGAGCCCACCGGCGTCGGCGACGGCTTCCGCTCGGGCTTCCTGGCCGGGCAGGCCTGGGGCCTCGGCCTGGAGCGGTCGGCGCAGCTCGGCTCGCTCGTCGCCACGCACGTGCTGGAGACGGTCGGCCCGCAGGAGTACCCCTTCGACCGCACCACCGCGCTCGCCCGCTTCGCCGACGCGTACGGCGAGGAGGCCGCGGCCGAGGTGCGCCCGCACCTGGCCTGAGCCCTCAGGCCACCCGCACCCGCAGGCCGGTGCCGACGTCGCGGGCCGCCTCGCCGAGGTAGGCGTGCCCGCGCATCCGGCAGAAGGCCGGCACGTCGGCCCGCGCCGCCGGGTCGTCGCTGACGACCTCGACCACGGTGCCGGCCGGCAGCCGCTGCGCGGCCCGCGCGAGCTCGACGACGGGCACCGGGCACGGCCGGCCGAGGCAGTCGAGCACGACGTCGGGCGGCGGCAGGCCCTCGGCGCTCACAGGCCCTCGACCCCGGCGGCGCGCCGGACCTCGGCCACGGCGTCCGGCAGCACCGCGAGGAAGCGGTCGACGTCGTCGGCCGTCGTGCCGGCGTGCACCGACACCCGCACGTTGCCGTGCGTCAGCACGCCCATCGCGACGAGGACGTGGCTGGGCTCCAGGGTGTCGGCGGTGCACGACGACCCGCTGCTCACCCGGAAGCCCCGGCGGTCGAGCGCCGTGAGCAGCGCCTCGCCCTCGGCGTAGAGGCAGGAGAAGGTCACGACGTGGGGGAGCCGGTCGACGGGGTCGCCGACGACCTCGACGTCGGGCACCTCCGCCGCCACGCGGGCGCGCACCCGGTCGACGAGGCCGCGCTGGCGGGCGGCCTCGGCCGGGCCGAGCGCCTGCGCGGCCTGCAGGCCGACCGCGGCGGCCAGCACCGCCGGCAGGTCGACGCCCTCCTCGCGGGCGGTCCCGGGCAGCGGCGAGCGCCACCGGGTGCCGGTGCGCACCGCCAGCAGGCCGACCGACGCCGGCCCGCCCCAGGTGCGGGCGTCGGCGGTGAGCAGCGACCAGCCGGCCGGCACCGGTTCGCGCGGCACCGCCTGCGCCGCGTCGACGTGCAGCGGCACGCCGGCGGCCGCGCAGGCCCCGGCCACCTCGGCGACCGGCTGCCGGGTGCCGACCTCGTGGCTGCCGGCGGTGAGGCAGGCCAGCGCGGCGCCGCCCTCGAGCGCGGCGGCGAAGGCCGCCGGGTCGACCCGCCCGAGCCGGTCGACGGGCACGGCCGTGCCGTCGTCGCCGACGGCGTGCAGCACGCACGAGTGCTCGACGGCCGAGTGCACCACCCGCGGCCCGGCCCGGCGGCGGGCCAGCCGGGTGCCCTGCACCGCCCAGCGGGCGGCCGCGCAGCCGCCGGGGGCGAGCACCAGCTCGTCCGGGCGCACCCCCAGGCCGTCGGCGAGGGCCTCGCGCGCGCCGTCGAGCAGCTGCCGGGCGCGGCGCCCGGCGCCGTGCAGGCGGGCCGGGTCGGCCCAGCCGTCGTCGAGCGCCGCGAGCAGCGCCGCGCGGGCCTGCGGGCCCATCGGCACCCCCGCGGCGGCGTCGAGCAGCACGGGGGCGGGCCCCGCGGCGGGGGCGGCGTGGGGCACGTCGGCGACGCTAGCCCGGACGGGTGGCGCACGGCACGCGCCGCGGGCGGGGCGCGGGCGCGCCCCGGCAGGAGGGACCGGGACCGCTGGGATAGATTCGCCAGCGCGACGAGGCGGCTGCTCAACGGCCGTCGACGCGCCCCAGTTCCCCGTGCAGGAAGGCCCGAGCGGTTGCGCACCATCCCCACTCCGGCCCGGCGCTCCGCGCGCCGGTCGGGCGGCCGTGTGGCCGCGCTCGCGGCGGCGGCTCTGCTGCTGACCGCGGGTTGCGACGCCCGTGAGGCGTACGAGAACTCGTTCAGCCTCGGCTTCCCCGACCCCGTCACCGAGGAGGGCGCGAACATCTACGACCTCTGGCTCGGCTCGGTCGCCGCAGCCGCCGCGGTCGGCGTCTTCGTGCTCGGCCTCATCCTCTGGGCCTGCGTCCGCTACCGGAAGCGCTCCGAGGAGCTGCCGCGGCAGGTCCGCTACAACCTGCCGATCGAGGTGCTCTACACGGTCGTGCCGCTGGTCGTCGTGTCGGTGCTCTTCTACTACACCGCGGTCAGCCAGAACTTCGTCAACGAGGAGTCCGACGACCCCGACGTGACGATCCAGGTCATCGGCTTCCAGTGGAACTGGCAGTTCGTCCACGACGACGGCGACGCCGAGACCGCCGACCCGCGCATCACCGGCATCCCCGGCCAGCCGGCCGAGCTGGTCATCCCGGTCGACAGCAAGGTGCGCTTCGAGCAGACGTCCAACGACGTCATCCACTCGTTCTACGTGCCCAAGTTCCTGTTCAAGCGCGACGTGATCCCGGGCAACCAGCGCAACAGCTTCGAGATCACCGTGCGCGAGGAGGGTCGCTACATCGGCCGCTGCGCCGAGCTGTGCGGCGAGAAGCACGACCGCATGAACTTCTACGTGAACGTCGTGTCGCAGGAGGAGTACGACTCCTACCTCGCCGAGCAGTACGAGCGGGTCGAGCAGCAGGGCGACTTCGCGAGCAACCCGGAGGAGCAGGCCGCCTCCGCCAACCTCGGCAACGAGGACGAGCTGATGAACGAGGAGGGCGAGGAGTGACAGCGCTCATCGAGGGCGTCACCGCCCCGGTCCAGACGAGCCGGCCCAGTCCGGGTCTCGGCGCCAAGACCGTCAAGGTCCTGACGACGACGGACCACAAGACGATCGGCCTGATGTACCTCTGCACGTCGTTCGGGTTCTTCCTGTTCGCCGGCCTCATGGCGCTCGTCATGCGCGGCGAGCTGGCGCGCCCGGCACTGCAGTTCCTGTCGAACGAGCAGTACAACCAGCTCGTCACGATGCACGGCTCGATCATGATGTTCCTGTTCGCGCCGCCGGCCGCCTACGGCCTCGCGAACTTCATCATGCCGCTGCAGATCGGCGCGCCGGACATGAGCTTCCCGCGCCTCAACGCGTTCTCGTACTGGCTCTACCTGTTCGGCGGCCTGACGGTCGTCGCCGGGTTCCTCACCCCCGAGGGCGCCGCCGGCTTCGGCTGGTTCGCGTACGCGCCGCTCAACGACATCGTCCACTCGCCGAGCCTCGGCGCGGACCTGTGGCTCATCGGCCTGCTGGTGTCGGGCCTCGGCACCATCCTCGGCGCCGTCAACTTCATCACCACGATCATCACGCTGCGCGCGCCCGGCATGACGATGTTCCGGATGCCGATCTTCACCTGGAACATGCTGGTGACGTCGATCCTGGTGCTGATGGCCTTCCCGGTCCTCACCGGCGCGTTCTTCGCGCTGCTCATGGACCGCCACCTCGGCGGGCACATCTTCGACACCGAGACCGGTGGCGCCATCCTGTGGCAGCACCTGTTCTGGTTCTTCGGCCACCCCGAGGTCTACATCGTGGCGCTGCCGTTCTTCGGCGTCGTCACCGAGATCATCCCGGTGTTCAGCCGCAAGCCGATGTTCGGCTACAAGGGCCTGGTCTTCGCCACCATCGGCATCGGCGCCCTGTCGATGACCGTGTGGGCGCACCACATGTTCGCCACCGGCGCCGTGCTGCTGCCGTTCTTCAGCTTCATGAGCTTCCTCATCGCCGTCCCGACCGGCGTGAAGTTCTTCAACTGGATCGGCACCATGTGGCGCGGGCAGGTGACGTTCGAGACGCCGATGCTGTTCGCGGTCGGCTTCCTCATCACCTTCCTGCTCGGCGGCCTGACCGGCGTGCTGCTCGCCAGCCCGCCCATCGACTTCCACGTCTCGGACACCTACTTCGTGGTGGCGCACTTCCACTACGTCGTCTTCGGCACCGTGGTGTTCGCCTTCTTCGGCGGCATCTACTACTGGTTCCCGAAGCTGACCGGCCGCATGATGGACGACCGGCTCGGCAAGGTGCACTTCTGGTCGGTGTTCGTCGGCTTCCACCTCACCTTCCTCGTGCAGCACTGGCTCGGTGCCGAGGGCATGCCGCGCCGCTACGCCGACTACTACGTCACCGACGGCTTCAGCACCCTCAACACGATCTCCTCGATCGGTGCCTTCGCCCTCGGCGCCTCGACGCTGCCG
>CANKBT010000053.1 GCA_947479995.1 Frankiaceae bacterium
CCGCGCCCCCCGCGGCGCCCCGCGCGCGCCCGCCGCAGCCGGACGCGATCGACCTGCTCGACACCGCGGGCGCGCCCGTCGCCAAGCGGCTGGCCCCGCTCGCCCTGGTCGCGGTCGTCGTCCTGGTCCTGCTGAGGCGCCGCCGCCGCTGAGCCGTACCGTCGTCGCGTGGAGACGTGCGACGCGGTCGTCATCGGCTCGGGCCCGAACGGCCTGGTGGCCACGGCGGTGCTCGCCGCCGCCGGGTGGGACGTCGTGTGCCTGGAGGCGCAGCCGCACCTCGGCGGGGCGGTGCGCTCGACCGAGCTCGCGCCCGGCTACACCATCGACCTGTTCTCGTCGTACTACCCGCTCGCCGCGGCGTCGCCGCACCTCAAGGCCCTGGGGCTCGAGGACCACGGCCTGCGCTGGTCGCACGCGCCCTCGGTGCTCGCGCACCTGCTGGGCCCGGACGACGAGGTCGGCGCGGTGCTGCACCGGCGGCGCGAGGACACCGCCGCCGGGCTCGACGCCGAGGCGCCGGGCGACGGCGACGCCTGGCTGCGGCTGTGCGCGCACTGGGACCGCGTGCGCGACCCGCTGCTGCAGGCGCTGTTCACGCCGTTCCCGCCGGTGGTGCCGGGGCTCCGGCTCGCGAGGGCGCTGGGGGCGTCCGGCGCGCTCGACCTCGCCCGCCTCGCGCTGCTGCCCGTGCGGCGCATGGGCGAGGAGCTCTTCGCCGGCCAGGGCGGCCGCGCGCTGCTCGGCGGCAACGCCGCGCACGCCGACGTCGCGCCCGGTGCGGCCGGCAGCGGCGTGTTCGGCTGGCTGCTCGCGATGCTCGGCCAGGACGTCGGCTGGCCGGTGCCGCAGGGCGGGTCCTCGCAGCTCGCGGCGGCGCTGCAGCGCAAGGGCGCGTCGAGCGGCGCGGTGCACCGCACGGGGGAGCGCGTGGAGCAGGTGCTCGTCGAGGGCGGCCGCGCCGTCGGCGTGCGCACCGCGGGCGGCACGGTCGTGCGGGCGCGGCGCGCCGTCGTCGCCGACGTCAGCGCCCCCTCGCTGTACGGCGACCTGCTGCAGGGCGTCGACCTCCCGGCGCGGCTGCGCACGGCGCTCAAGGCGTTCCAGTGGGACACGCCCGTGGTCAAGGTCAACTGGGCGGTGCAGGGCCCGGTGCCCTGGCGCGCCCGCGGCGCCGTCGGCGCCGGCACGGTGCACCTCGGCGCCGACCCCGACGCCCTCGTGCGGCACGCCGCCGACCTCGCGCTCGGGGTGCTGCCCGAGAGCCCCTTCCTGCTGCTCGGGCAGACGACCACCGCCGACCCGACGCGCTCGCCCGAGGGCACCGAGGCGGTCTGGGCCTACACGCACCTGCCGCGCGGCGCCGACTCCGACGCCCTCGGCGACGAGGCCGCGCGCCGGGTCGAGGCCGTCGTCGAGGCGCACGCTCCCGGCTTCGCCGACCGCGTCGTCGCCCGCACCGTGCAGCGCCCCGGTGACCTCACGGCCGCCGACGCGAACCTCGTCGCGGGCGCCGTCAACGGCGGCACGGCCAACCTGCACCAGCAGCTGGTGCTGCGGCCGGTGCCCGGCCTCGGCCGCCCGGAAACCGTCGTGCCGGGGCTGTTCCTCGCCAGCGCCGCGGTGCACCCGGGCGGCGGCGTGCACGGCGCCCCGGGCTGGAACGCCGCCCGCGCAGCCCTCGCCTCCCGGCGCCCGGGCGGCCGGCTGGCCCTGCGGGTGACGCGCGCGCTGGCCGCCGGCGGCGACGTGCCCGTGCCGTGGGGACCGGGCGACCGGGACCGCCCCGACCTCTGAGGAGGTCCAGCCGACCTGCGTGCCGCCCGGACAGCGCTGCGGCGCGTGACGCACCTGGGCTGTCGCTGCCCTCACCTGCAGCGCGCAGGAGCCCTCCAGGTTCCCGGCGCACGATGGTCGACTCGGCGGAGCACGGCTGCCCCGGCGGTCACGCGCGGCCGTCCGCCCGCAGCCGCGCGACCACGTCCTGCGTGCTCGCGAACCCGATCTCGGGCAGCGCGTCGAGCGGGAAGAAGGCCGCGTCGAGCGCGTCGTCCGCCGCGGCGAGCACGCCGCCGACCAGCGCGGCCTCGAAGGCGAGGAAGAACGACGCGCCGCCACCGCCCGGGTAGACGTCGACCACGGCGCCGCACCGCACGACCAGCCCGGTCTCCTCGAGCACCTCGCGGGCGGCCGCCTCGCGCGGGTCCTCGCCCGCGTCGACGTAGCCGGCGGGCAGCGCCCACAGGCCGCGGGCCGGCGGCACGCCCCGGCGCACGAGCAGCAGCCGCCCCTCGGCGTCGCGCACGACGGCGCCGACACCGACCTTCGGGTCGCGGAAGTGCCGGTGGCCGCAGGCCGTGCAGGTCGGCACGGCGCGCGGCCCCTCGCCGGCGGCGACCGGCGCGCCGCACCTCGTGCAGTGCCGCACGTCCTGCTCGACCGCCACGCCGTCACCGTAGAGGGGAAGGCGCAGGCGCCCGCGCGGGTTGCGGCAGGGGATGACCTCCACCGCCCCCCGGCCCGCCGCCCGCCCGAACGTCGTCCTCGCGGTGCTCGTCGCCGCGGGCATCGCCTTCGCCCTCTCGCAGACGCTTGTGCTCCCGGCGCTGCCCGTGCTCGCCCGCGAGTACGACGCGAGCACGACCGCGACGGCGTGGGTCGTGACCGGCTTCCTGCTCTCGGCGTCGGTGGCGACGCCGGTCATCGGCAAGCTCGGCGACCTGTACGGCAAGGGGCGCGTGCTCACCGTCGTGCTGCTGCTGTTCGGCCTCGGCGGGCTGGTCAACGCGCTGGCGGGCTCCATCGAGGTGCTCATCGCCGGGCGCGTGCTGCAGGGCGTCGCCGGCGGCGTCTTCCCGCTGGCGTTCGGCATCATCCGCGACGTCTTCCCGCGCGAGCGGGTGCCCGGCGCGATCAGCCTCATCAGCGCGGTGTTCGGCATCGGCGCGGGCGTCGGCCTGCCGCTGTCCGGCGTCATCGTCGACCACACCGACGTCAGCCTGCTGTTCTGGCTCAGCCTCGTCGCGCTGCCGGCCGCGCTGGCCGCCCACCTCGTCGTGCCGGCCACCCCGCCCGGCCCGCGCAGCACCGTCGACTGGCCGGGTGCGCTGCTGCTGTCGGGCGCGCTCGCCTCGCTGCTGCTCGGCGTGACGCAGGCGTCGCGCTGGTCGTGGGGCTCGCCGCGCACCCTCGGCCTGCTCGCCCTCGGCCTGGTGCTCGGCGCCGTCTGGGTGCGGGTCGAGAGCCGGGTCGCGCAGCCGCTCATCGAGCTGCGCGTGCTGCGCCAGCCGGCGGTCGCCGCCACCAACCTCACCGGCCTGCTCGTGGGCCTGGCGATGTTCTCCGGCTTCCTGCTCATCCCGCAGCTGGCGCAGTCGCCCGAGAGCACCGGCTACGGCCTGGGCGCCTCGGCCACCGTCGCCGGGCTGCTGCTCCTGCCCAGCGCGGTCGGCCAGCTCGTCGCCGGCCCGGTCGCCGGCCGGCTGGGCGTGCGCTTCGGCTTCCGCGCGACGCTCGTGCTCGGCACCGGGCTGACCGCCACGTCGTTCCTCGTGCTCGCGGTGCTGCACACCGCGGCCTGGCACCTGCTGCTCGGCGGGTTCCTGCTCGGCATGGGCATCGCGTTCGCCTTCGCCTCGATGGCCAACCTCATCGTCGCGGCGGTGCGGCAGGAGGAGGTCGGCATCGCCACGGGCATCAACACCGTGACCCGCACGGTGGGCGGCGCCTTCGGCTCGGCCGTCTCGAGCGCGATCCTCGCGACCACCCTCGGCGCCGGCGGGCTGCCGAGCCGCGGCGGCTACACCGCGGCGTTCGCGTTCTCGGCGGTGGCCGCGCTCGCCGCGACCGCCAGCGCCACGCGGGTGCCGGTGGCGCGTCGGGCCGAGCAGCCGGCCGAGGCGGCGCGCACCGCCGCCTGACCGCCGGTCAGGCCGGGGTGCGGGCCAGCCGCACGTCGCCGCGCCCGTCCCGCTTGACGAGGTAGAGCGCCTCGTCGGCGCGGGCCAGCAGGCTGGTGTCGCTGTCGCCCGGCCCGGCGACCGCGACGCCGAGCGACAGCGAGGTGCCGGTGTCGTCGAGCACCGCCTGCCGCAGGCGGGTGCCCAGCGCCAGCGCCTCGTCGTCGCCGCCGACCTCGGCGAGCACGGCGAACTCGTCGCCGCCGATGCGGAAGACGAGGTCGCGGCCGCGCAGCACCCGCTGCATCGCGCCCGCGACCGCCACGAGCAGCCGGTCGCCCTCGGCGTGGCCGTGCGTGTCGTTGACCGCCTTGAAGCGGTCGAGGTCGACGTAGAGCACGGCGAGCCGCGCGCCCTCGGCGTGCGCGCGGGCGCGCGGCAGGTGGGCGTGGAAGGCCCCGTGGTGCCCGAGCCCGGTGAGCGCGTCGCGGTCGGCCTTGTCGCGCAGCGCGCGCACGCCGACGCCCACGCGCAGGCAGGCGCTCACCTCGGCGGCGAGCAGCTCGAGCAGCGAGACGTGCTCGGTGTCGACGCCGACGGTCGCGCGCGCGGCGACGACGAGCACGCCGAGCGTGCCGTGCGGCGAGGCCAGCCCGAGCAGCACCAGCGAGCTGAGCCCCTGGGTGCGCAGCTCCTCGTGGCCGACGAAGCCGACGCCGCTCGCCGTGCCCGTCGTGTACGAGCTGGTGCCCGCCGACGTCCAGTGCGCCATGCTCTCGAGCTGCGCGGGGGCGAGCCCCCGCAGCGCGGGCGCCAGCGGGCCGTGCGCGGCGCGCACCACGAGCCGGCCGTCCTGCACGAGGCACAGCGCCGCGGAGTCCATGCCCGACACCTCGACGGCGGCGGCGAGCGCCGCCTCGTGCAGGTCGGGCTCGGTGCCGCGCCCGGCGAGCTCGGCCAGGCCCGCCGCGTGCCGCCCGAGCTTCTGCGCCGGGCGCTCCTCGGGCAGGCCCAGCTCCTCGAGCCGCTCGCCGAGCAGCGCGACGCAGGCGTCGACCTCCCGCTCGACCGCGCCGGACAGGCGCTCGGTCGCCTCCACGTTGAGCACGCCGACGAGCCGGCCGCCGACGCGCAGCGGCACGCACAGCTCGTCGACGACGCCGGGCGCGGCCTCGAGGTAGTCCTCGCTCGCCGTCGCGCCGCGCAGCAGCGTGCGCTCGCCCGTGGCGTAGGTGCGGCCGATGACGCCGGCGTCGACGGGCATGCCGTCGAAGATCTGCCAGTAGCCGCGGGCCGCCTCGCAGCGCAGCCGGCCGCCGCGCATGAGGTAGATGCTCGGCAGCAGCCCACCGCGCCGGAACAGGTGGTGCACGACGGCGGCGCAGGCGGCCGACGCGTCGCCCGCCCCGGCCAGGCTCGGCAGCACCTGCCCGCCTCGCCGCGGGCGCGGCACCGCGCCGGGGGAGCGGGGCGTCGGCCACCCCGGCGCCGGCCGGGCGTAGAGGTAGCCCTGGGCGTACGCGACGTCGGCCGCGCGCAGCGCCTCGTGCTCGGCGAGCGTCTCGACGCCCTCGGCGACGACGGCGGCCCCGACCTCGCGCCCGAAGGCGGCGAGCGCGCGGACGAGCGCCTGGCGGCCGGGGTCGTCCTGCAGGCCGCGCACCGCACGGGGGCTCAGCTTGAGGAAGCCCGGGCGCAGCTCGACGACCAGCTCGAGGCTGGCGTAGACCGAGCCGCCGTCGTCGACCGCGAGCCGCGCGCCGTCGGCGACGTACGGCTCGAGCGCCGCGCGCAGCGCCGACGCGCCCTCGGCCTCGTCGCTGCCGGCCGGCACCTCGAGCACCAGCGGCGCCGGCACGGCCGCCAGCAGCGCGCGGGCCTCCGGCAGGCGCAGCGTCGCGGCGCTGGCGTTGAGGAACAGCGCCCGCCCCGCGGGCGGCGGGCCGAGGGTCGACAGCGCCCGCAGGCAGGCGAGCTCCAGGTCGTCGCGCAGGCCGAACGTCGACGCGCGGCGCAGCCAGTGCTCCGGCCCGCGGCCGGTGCCGGGCATCCGGGCGAGCAGCTCGTAGCCGAGGACGCTGCCGTCGGACAGCGAGACGACGGGCTGCGTGACGGCCATGACCGCGCCGTCGACCAGCAGCCGCTCGACGTTCGCGCGCATCCGACTCCCGACCCCCTGTCCGGGGGAGCAGCCTGCCACCCGCGGGCCGGGACCGCGGGTCGAGCGGCGAAGTCCACCCGCCCGGGTGCGCCGCCGGGCGGAAGGCGCGGGCGGCCCGTGCTGTTGACTCCCCACATGCGCATGAGGCCCTCGGACATCAACATCGCCGGTGCTGTCGACCTGTCGTCGCTGCGCGCTCCCGCGGCCCCGGCCGGTTCCGGGCCGGCGCCCGGTGCCGCTCCCGCCGGCGCGCACGTGATCGACGTCACGGAGGCCGACTTCGAGGACCAGGTGCTGCGCCGGTCGCTGCGCGTGCCCGTGCTCGTCGACTTCTGGGCGGCCTGGTGCGGCCCGTGCAAGCAGCTGTCGCCGGTGCTCGAGAAGCTCGCCGCCGAGCACGCCGGCGCGTGGGTGCTCGCCAAGGTCGACGTCGACGCCAACCAGGCGCTCGCCGGGCAGCTGCAGATCCAGAGCATCCCGACGGTGATGCTCGCGCTCGGCGGCCGGCTCATCCAGGGCTTCACCGGCGCGCTGCCCGAGCGCGACCTGCGCACGTTCCTCGACCAGGTGCTCGCCGCGGCCCAGCAGGCGGGCCTGCCCGGCGAGGGCGGCGAGGCGCCGGACGAGGACGCCGGCCCGCCCGTCGAGCCCGAGGTGCTGCAGGCCGAGGACGCGCTCGAGCGCGGCGACTTCGCCGGCGCCGAGGCGGCCTACGACGCGCTGCTCGCGCGGGTGCCGGGCCACCCGATGGCCACGGCCGGGCGGGCGAGCGTCGCGCTGTTCCGCCGCACCGAGGGCGCCGACCCGCAGGCCGTCCTCACCGCCGCGCAGGAGCGGCCGGCCGACGTGCCGGCCCAGCTGGCCGCCGCCGACCTCGAGGTGCTCGCCGACCGCGTCGACGAGGCCGTCGCGCGGCTGGTGCGCCTCGTGCGCGCGACCGCCGGCGACGAGCGCGACGCCGTGCGGGCCCGGCTGCTCGAGCTGTTCACGGTGCTCGACCCGCAGGACCCGCGCGTCGTCGCCGGGCGGCGCGCGCTGGCCAACGCGCTGTTCTGAGCCGCTAGTCGGGCGGGCTGCTCGTCAGCCAGACGGTGCCGAGCGGCGGCAGCCGCAGCAGCGCGCTGGCCGGCTGGCCGTGCCAGCCGTCCGGCCCCGCCTCGACCGCGCCGAAGTTGCCGACGCCGCTGCCGGAGTAGGCCTCGGCGTCGGTGTTGAGCACCTCGGTCCACGAGCCCGCCCACGGCAGCCCGAGGCGGTAGCCCTCGTGCGGCGTGCCGGCGAAGTTGGCGATGCACGCCAGCGCCGAGCCGTCCTCGGCGAAGCGCAGGAACGAGAAGACGTTGCCCGTCGCGTCGTTCGCGTCGATCCACGAGAAGCCCGCCGCCTCGTGGTCGAGCGACCACAGCGCCGGCGTCTCGCGGTAGACGCGGTTGAGCTCCTGCACGGTGAGCGCGACGCCCCGGTGGTCGGGCAGGTCGAGCAGCCACCAGTCGAGGCTGCGCTCCTCGCTCCACTCGGACTCCTGCGCGAACTCGCAGCCCATGAAGAGCGTCTGCTTGCCCGGGTGCGCCCACATGAAGGCGAGGTAGGAGCGCAGGTTCGCCAGCTGCTGCCAGCGGTCGCCCGGCATCTTGCGCAGCAGGCTGCCCTTGCCGTGCACGACCTCGTCGTGGCTGATCGGCAGCACGTAGTTCTCGGAGTAGGCGTAGACCATCGAGAACGTCATCTGGTGGTGGTGGTAGCCGCGGTGCACCGGCTCGTGCGCGACGTAGTCGAGCGAGTCGTGCATCCAGCCCATGTTCCACTTGAACCCGAAGCCGAGGCCGCCGAGGTGCGTGGGGCGCGAGACGCCCGGCCAGGCCGTCGACTCCTCGGCGATCGTCATGACGCCGGGCACGCGGCGGTAGACGACGGAGTTCATCTCCTGCAGGAACTCGACCGCCTCGAGGTTCTCGCGGCCGCCGTACTGGTTCGGCACCCACTCGCCCTCCTTGCGCGAGTAGTCGAGGTAGAGCATCGACGCGACGGCGTCGACGCGCAGCCCGTCGACGTGCATCTCCTGCAGCCAGTACGTCGCGTTGGCGACGAGGAAGTTGCGGACCTCGCGGCGCCCGAAGTCGAAGACGTACGTGCCCCAGTCCATCTGCTCGCCGCGGCGCGGGTCGGGGTGCTCGTAGAGCGGGGTGCCGTCGAAGCGCGCGAGCGCCCACTCGTCCTTGGGGAAGTGCGCAGGCACCCAGTCGACGATGACGCCGATGCCGGCCTGGTGCAGCCGGTCGACGAGGTGGCGGAACTCGTCGGGGGAGCCGAAGCGCGACGTCGGCGCGTAGTAGCCGGTGACCTGGTAGCCCCACGAGCCGCCGAAGGGGTGCTCGGCGACGGGCAGCAGCTCGACGTGGGTGTAGCCGAGCCAGGTGACGTACTCGACGAGCTGGTCGGCGAGCTCGGTGTAGGACAGCCCCTGGCGCCACGAGCCGAGGTGCACCTCGTAGACGCTCATCGGCCGCGCGTGCGGCGCGCTCGCGGCGCGCTCGGCCATCCACGCGTCGTCGGACCACGTGTAGGACGACTCGTCGACGACGCTCGCCGTCAGCGGCGGCACCTCGGTGCGCCGCGCCATGGGGTCGGCCTTCTCGCGCCACTGCCCGTCGGCGCCGAGCACGGCGTACTTGTAGTGCGCGCCGGCCTGCACGCCGGGCACGAACAGCTCCCAGACGCCGCTGCTGCCGAGCGAGCGCATCGGGTGGCTGCGGCCGTCCCAGCCGTTGAAGTCGCCGATGACGCGCACGCCCTGCGCCGACGGCGCCCAGACCGCGAACGAGGTGCCGACGACCTCGCCGCGCGGCGAGTCGTAGCGGCGCACGTGCGCGCCGAGGACGGTCCACAGCTCCTCGTGCCGGCCCTCGCCGATGAGGTGCAGGTCGACCTCGCCGAGGGTCGGCAGGTAGCGGTACGGGTCGTCCGCCGGGTAGGTCTGGCCGAGGTAGGTGACCTCCAGCCGGTAGTCGTCGACGGCCGCGCCGGGCACGGTCGCCTCGAAGACGCCGAAGCCGACGTGCGGCAGGTCGACCGGGCCGCTCGCCAGCAGCGCGGTGACGCGCTCGGCGCCGGGGCGCAGCGCCCGCACGACGACGCCGTCGCCGCTCGGGTGCATGCCCAGCAGGCTGTGCGGGTCGCCGTGGGCGCCGCCCGCGAGGCGCTCGAGCTCCTCGTCGGTCGGGCGCGGGCGCGCGGCGGGCGCGGTGTCGACCGGCGCCTGCTCGGTGCCGTCCGGGGTCACCGCGTCGACCACCCGCTCGGCCGCGGCCCTCACCGCGCCGGTGGCGGGCGCCGCCTTCTTCGCCGCCTTCTTCGCGGCCTTGGCCGCCTTGGCGGGTGCGCTGTCGTCGGTCATGCGTCCTCCCCGAGGATGCGCTCGATGGACCCCAGCGGCACGGGCAGCCACAGGGGGCGGTTGCGCGCCTCGTACACGACCTCGTACACCGCCTTGTCGAGCTCGAAGGCCCGCAGCAGCTCCGGCTGCTCGCGGGGGTCGCCGGCCACGCGGGCGTAGCCGTCGCAGAAGGCCTGGCGGTTGCGCTCTGCCCACTCGGTCGCGCGGTACGCGAGCTGCGCGTCGCCGGGCGAGGAGGCGAGCAGGTGCCGTGCGGCGTAGTCGAAGCTGCGGAGCATGCCCGCGACGTCGCGCAGCGGGTTCATCAGCGCGGTGCGCTCGGCGAGCGGCCGCGCCGGCTCGCCCTCGAAGTCGAGCAGCACCCAGCCGTCCTGCGTGCGCAGGACCTGCCCGAGGTGCAGGTCGCCGTGCACGCGCTGCACGCGCACCTCGTCGGTGCGCCGGCCGAAGGCGTCGTACGCGGCGTGCAGGCGCTCGACGAAGGGCCCGAGCTCCGGCACGGCCGCGGCGGCGGCGTCGAGCCGCTCGTGCAGCTGCTGCGCGGTGGCGACGACGTCGTCGGCGCCGACCGTGCGCGTCGGCAGCGCCTGCGCCATCACCTGGTGCACCTCGGCGGTCGCGACGCCGAGGCGCTCGGCCTCGCTGGCGAAGTCGCCGCCGACCTCGTCGGCGTGCAGGTCGCCCTCGGCGAACAGGTCGCGCACGCTCGCGGTCGCCATCGCCCAGCCGTCGCTGGCGCCCTTGAGGAAGACCTGCAGCAGGCCCAGCGTCGTCGGCGTGCCGTCGACCGGGCCCTCGAGCCAGGCCAGCGGCGCCGGGACGTGCGGGCTGCCCGCGTCGGCGAGCGCGCGGGTCACCTCGACGTCGGGGTTCGGCCCCGGCTGCAGCCGGCGGAAGAGCTTGTAGATGTAGGCGTCGCCGTAGACGAGCGAGGTGTTGCTCTGCTCGGCGCCCATGACGCGCCCGACCTCGGTGCTGTCGACGTCGCCGGTGGCGGTGGCGCGCAGCTCGCCGGCGGCGCCGCCGCTGGCGAGCAGCACGAGCAGCGCGCTCGTGGCGTCGTGGTCGTGCACCGCGTCGTACGCCGTCGTGCCGTCGAGGTCGCCGATGACGGCGTGCTCGAGCCGCTGCTCCAGCACGCCCTCGCGGCGGCCGAGCAGCAGCTGGTAGCGGTCGTGCCCGCCGTCGGCGTCGTGCACCGACAGCACCAGCAGCTCGACGAGGGGGGCCTCGCCGCCGCCGTCGAGCAGCGTCGTGCGGGACTCGACCTCGACGCGCGCGACCGCCGTGCCCTTGCCGCCGTACCAGCGCTGCTGGGGCAGCCAGTCGACGAGCAGGTCCTCCAGCCGGCTCACGGCTCGTCCGCCGGCCGCAGGGCGAACCACAGGAAGCCGTGGCCCGGCAGCGACAGCAGGTACGGCAGCTCGCCGATCGCGGGGAAGCGCACCCCGCCGGTCAGCTCGACCGGCGTCAGGCCCTCGTACGCGTGCAGGTCGAGCTCCACCGGCTGCGGGAAGCGCGACAGGTTGTTGACGCAGAAGACCTTGTCGTCGCCGAACTCGCGCACGAAGGCGAGCACCGAGGGGTTGCTCGCGCCGAGCTCGGCGTAGGTGCCCATGCCGAACACCGGGTGCTGCTTGCGCACCGCGAGCATCCGGCGGGTCCAGTTGAGCAGCGACGCGCTCGAGCGCATCTGCGCCTCGACGTTGATGGCCTGGTAGCCGTAGACCGGGTCGAGGATGGTCGGCAGGTAGAGCGTCTGCGGGTCGGCCGTCGAGAAGCCGGCGTTGCGGTCGGCGCTCCACTGCATCGGGGTGCGCACGCCGTCGCGGTCGCCCAGGTAGATGTTGTCGCCCATGCCGATCTCGTCGCCGTAGTACAGGACCGGCGAGCCGGGCAGCGACAGCAGCAGGCCGGTGAACAGCTCGATCTGGTTGCGGTCGTTCTCCAGCAGCGGGGCCAGGCGCCGGGCGATGCCGACGTTGGACTTCATCCGCGGGTCCTTGGCGTACTCGGAGTACATGTAGTCGCGCTCCTCGTCGCTCACCATCTCGAGCGTCAGCTCGTCGTGGTTGCGCAGGAAGATGCCCCACTGGCAGCTGTCCGGGATCGCCGGCGTCTGCGCCAGGATCTCGGTGATGGGGTAGCGCGACTCGCGCCGCACGGCCATGAACAGCCGCGGCATGAGCGGGAAGTGGAAGGCCATCTGGCACTCGTCGCCGTCGTCGCCGAAGTACTCGACGACGTCCTGCGGCCACTGGTTGGCCTCGCACAGCAGCACCCGGTCGGGGTAGAGCTCGTCGACCTCCTTGCGCACCCGCTTGAGGAACTCGTGGGTGCGCGGGTGGTTCTCGCCGTTGTGGCCGTCCTCCTCGAACAGGTACGGCACGGCGTCGAGCCGGAAGCCGTCGATGCCGAGGTCGAGCCAGAACTTCAGCACGTCGATCATCGCGTTCTGCACGTCGACGTTCTCGAAGTTGAGGTCGGGCTGGTGGCTGAAGAAGCGGTGCCAGTAGAACTGCTCGCGCACCGGGTCCCACGTCCAGTTGGACTTCTCGGTGTCGACGAAGATGATCCGCGCCTCGGTGTACTTGTCGTCCGTGTCGGACCAGACGTACCAGTCGCCGTACGGCCCCTCGGGGTCCGAGCGCGAGGCCTGGAACCACGGGTGCTGGTCGGACGAGTGGTTCATGACGAGGTCGGCGATGATGCGCATCCCGCGCTCGTGCGCCGCGTCGACCAGCTCGATGAAGTCGCCGAGGTCGCCGAACTCCGGCAGCACCTTCATGTAGTCGCTGATGTCGTAGCCGCCGTCGCGCAGCGGGCTCTCGTAGATCGGCAGCAGCCAGACGCAGTCGACGCCGAGCCACTGCAGGTAGTCGAGCTTGCTCGTCAGGCCCTTGATGTCGCCGGTGCCGTCGCCGGTGTCGTCCTTGAAGCCGCGGATGAGCACCTCGTAGAACACGGCCCGCTTGAACCACAGCGGGTCGGTGCTCTCCTCGAGGCTGACGAGCGGGTGGGCGTCGGGCGCAGGGCTGGTCACCCGGCCCTCCTCACGGTGAAGACGTGCGCGGGCTCGCTGAAGGGGTCGAGGCGGACGTAGTTGGCGACGCCCCACTCGTACGTGGCGCCGGTGACCTCGTCGGTCACCTGCAGGCGGTCGTCCCAGTCGGCGCCGAGCGCCAGCATGTCGAGCCGCACGGTCGCCTCGCGGGCGCCGTGCGGGTCGAGGTTGACGACGACCAGCACGGTGTCGGCGTCCGGGCCGTCGCCCAGGCGCTTGCTCCACGCGAGGACGTCGGGGGAGTCGACCTCGTGGAAGCGGACGTTGCGCAGCCGGTGCGTCGCGGGGTGCGCGCGCCGGAAGCGGTTGAGCATCGTCAGGTACGGCGCGAGCGTGTGCTCGGGCCGGCTCCAGTCGCGCGGCCTCAGCTGGTACTTCTCGCTGTCGAGGTACTCCTCGCTGCCGGGCTTGACCGCGACGTGCTCGTAGAGCTCGTAGCCGGCGTAGACGCCGTAGGTCGGCGACAGCAGGGCGGCGAGCACCGCGCGGACCTTGAACACCGGCGGGCCGCCGTACTGCAGCGACGCGTGCAGGATGTCGGGCGTGTTGACGAAGAAGTTCGGCCGCATGTAGTCGGCGGCCTCGGCGAGCTCGAGCGCGTACTCGGCCAGCTCGTCCTTGCCGGTGCGCCAGGTGAAGTAGGTGTACGACTGCGTGAAGCCGATGCGCGCGAGCGCGTGCATCATGGCCGGCCGCGTGAACGCCTCGGCGAGGAACAGCACGTCGGGCTCGGTCGACTTCACCTCGCGGATGAGCCACTCCCAGAAGTCGAGCGGCTTGGTGTGCGGGTTGTCGACGCGGAAGATGCGCACGCCG